>CAYWNR010000445.1:0-3456 GCA_964459705.1 uncultured Gemmatimonadaceae bacterium
CGCCGAGCCGCGAGTTCACTCGCGGATGCCGCGTGGCGCTGACGACTCCCTGCTCACGGACTTGTGCAGAATTGCCTCAGGTGGCGGACGCACATCGACGTCCGCCACCCAAGCGGCGGTGGACGCTAGTGGCTCATCAGCTCCTTCACCGCGGCCTCGATCTGCTGGTCACGGCCCGCGGTCATGATCGCGGGCTCGTTCCGCACCTTGATGTCCGGCTCCGTCTGGTGGTTTTCGGCGAACTGCCCGTCGGGCGTCCGCCAGCCTCCCATCGGAATGCCGAACACGATCGTGGGATCGATCTGGCGCTCCCACCACACGAAGGTGCCGGTGCCGGGGATCGGCATGCCGAGGAGCTTCCCGATGCCTTTGAGCTTGTAGGCCAGCGGGAAGAGGTGCGCGTCGGAGTAGTTGCTCTCGCCGATCAGCACGATGGATGGCTTGGTCCACTTGTCGAACGGCTCCGATCCGACGTACTGGCCATGCGGGATGACGTCGAAGTACTTCTTGCCGCTCAGGAAATCTGACAGTTGCTCGTGGATGTTGCCGCCGCCGTTGAACCGGGTATCGACAATGATGGCGTCCTTGTCCAGGTTGCGGCCCAGGGTTTCCTCGAATACGGTCCGCATACTGGCGTCGTTCATCGACCGGACGTGGACGTAGCCGATCCGGCCGTTCGACAGGCTGTCCACCTCGTGCCGACGCTCCCGCACCCAGCGCTCGTAGAGCAGCTGGCCCTCCGCACCGAGCGAGATGGGCTTCACGCTCTCCTCCCAGCGGGTCTTGGTGTCCGGGTCGTACGCCGACAGGAGCGTGAGCTGGCCCAGCTTGCGGTTCAGCAGCTGATAGAAGTCGATGCCGGCGTCGAGCTGGTGGCCGTCGATGCGCTCGATGATCGTGCCGGTGCGAATCCGGGACGCGGCCTTGTCCAGCGGACCGCCTTGGATCACCTCGGCGACCCGAACGCCGTTCCCGGTATAGGCGACGTCGTACAGCAGGCCGAGCGAGGCCGTCGCGTCGGTGTTCTGCGTGGCGGGACCGTACCGGCCGCCCGTGTGCGAAGCGTTGACCTCGCCGAGCATCTCGCTCAGCATCTCCGCGAAGTCGTAGTTGTTGTTGATGTACGGCAGGAATCGCTTGTACTCCCGATAATAGTAGTTCCAGTCCACGCCCTGGAGATCGACCACGTAGAACTTCTCCTTGAACTGGCGCCAGGCGTGGTCGAAGATGTAGGCGCGCTCGTCACCCTGCTTCAAGACCATCTCGCCGTTGGTCCTCACGGGCTGGGCCTTGCCGTCGGCGGTCGCCACCTTCATCACCTTCCCGTCCGCGAGCAGCAGAATGAACTTGCCGTCGGGCGACATCTCCATGCCTGCCGACCGGGCACCGAGCTTCGCGAACAGCTTGGTCTCGCGCGTCCGCGGCTCCGTCACCCAGAGGTCGAGGCCGCGGTCGAAGCGCGTGAGGTAGTAGAGCTTCTCGCCGTCCTTGGAGAGGAGCCAATCGGCGGTCGGCGAGGTGTGGATGGTGAGCCGGCGCTGGCGCTCGCTGAGGTTGTCCCAATCGATGACGATGTCGGCCTTCGCCGAGTCCGCCGCGGGCTTGTCCTTGTCCCCGTTCTCCTTCTTGTCCTTCGCGGCCTTGTCCTCGCCTTCCTTCACGAGCGCCAATTCTTCTTTGGTGAGGTTGAAGCGGTCCCACGCGGCGCGCGAGAAGAACATGCCGTAGACGTCGCCGCTCACGGAACCGCCGCCCTGCGCGCGGGCGCCCTCGCGGTCCGATCCCCAGATCATCGCCTTGCCACCCAGCACCCACTTGGGCTGGCCGTTGTCGTAGCCGCTTTGGGTGAGGTTGTGCAGCTCGCCGTTGCCGGCCGCCGAGATCAGACCGACCTGGGGTGAGAACATCCGGTGCTCGTAGCCGAACTGCACGAGAAACCACTTGCCGTCGGGTGACCATGTGTAGTACTGGTCGCCGTCCGCGTACGAGTAGTTGTGCTCGGCCGTGAGAATGGTCCGGGTCCGCTTGCTCGCCAGATTGACCACCTTGAGCACGACGCGGTTCTCCAGGTACGCCACTTCCTTGCCGTCCGGTGAGAAGGCCGGCTGGTATTCCTCGGCCGTCGTCGCGATGACGGGCTTTTCCTCCAGCACGGTGGACGCGTAGAAATACGGCTCCTCCGGACGCGTGATGCTGGTCATGTACACGTTCCAGCTGCTATCCCGCTCGGCGGCGTACACGAGCGACCGCCCATCCGGACTGAAGCGCACGGTGCGTTCCTGCCACGGCGTGTTCGTAATGCGCTTGGTGACGCCACCCTCCATGGCGCTCACGAAGATCTCGCCCCGGAACACGTACGCGAACTCCTTCCCATTCGGCGAGAGCGTCGCCTCGGTGAAGTCTTCGTTGACCGGGACGATGCGCTCCAAGGTGTTGCGGCCGTCTTCGGCGATGCGAATTGCCACCTTCGCGGGCTGCCCGCCGGGCGCCAGCGTGTAGATCTCGCCGTCGTAGCCGAAGCAGAGCGTCCCGTTGTTTGCACGAGTGAGGAACCGCACGGGATTCCGGGTGAAGCTGGTGAGGGCGACACTCTGCGCCGGATTGGAGAGCGCGCTCTTGAACACATTGAAGGAACCGCTCTGCTCGCTCAGGTAGTAGAACGTGTCCCCGTCGTTGTCGAACACCGGGTTCCTATCCTCGCCGGCAAACTGGGTCAGTTGGCGAAATTGCTTGGTCTTGAAGTCGTACAGCCAGACGTCCCGCGTGACGGACGAGGTATGGTGCTTCCGCCACTCGCTCTCATAGCCCTTGATGTCGTGGTAGATCAGCTTGTCACCCGCCGGATCGAGCGTGGCGTCCAGGGCGGGAACCGGCAGCACCTGCGTAACGCGCCCTCCCGCGACCGGCACGGAGTAGAGCTGACTCATCAACGAGATCGGGAATTGGGCGTTGGTGGCGATCGCCTGGCGGTGCGCTGAGAACAGGACCGCGCGATCGTCGGCGGCAAAGGTGCTCGGATACTCGGGCCCCGAATGGAACGTCAGGCGGGTCGCCTCACCGCCGGTCGCCGGCATGACGAACACGTCGAAGTTGCCGTACCGATCCGACGCGAACGCGATCGTCTTGCCATCGTGGCTCCACACGGGCCGGAACTCGTAGGACTCGCCCACGGTAAGCGGTCGCGCGGTGCCACCAGCCGCGGGGACGGAGAAGATGTCGCCTTGGTAGCTGAAGAGGATCGTTTGACCGTCCGGCGAGATCGCGCTGTAGCGGAGCCAGAGGGGATGGTCCTGGCCCTGCGCGGTCGAGATCGGTGCGACGCCGAAGGCGATCACGAGGATCATCGTAAGGCGGCGGACAGCGGTGTGTGCGTATCGTGGCATCAGAGTGGCCCTCAAACCCGAGCTGACGTGAGGATCGGTGTGGACCACAAAGATCGGCCGGCGACGGCGGGAT
>CAYWNR010000446.1:0-3449 GCA_964459705.1 uncultured Gemmatimonadaceae bacterium
CTGCAGGACTCTTTCCCTCGCCGGCGCTTCGCGCCGGCAGTCGGGTCGAGTCCCCCGGGTGGCCCGGCCGTTCCGCGTTCTGCAGGACTCTTTCCCTCGCCGGCGCTTCGCGCCGGCAGTCGGGTCGAGTCCCCCGGGTGGCCCGGCCGTTCCGCGTTCTGCAGGACTCTTTCCCTCGCCGGCGCTTCGCGCCGGCAGTCGGGTCGAGTCCCCCGGGTGGCCCGGCCGTTCCGCGTTCTGCAGGACTCTTTCCCTCGCCGGCGCTTCGCGCCGGCAGTCGGGTCGAGTCCCCCGGGTGGCCCGGCCGTTCCGCGTTCTGCAGGACTCTTTCCCTCGCCGGCGCGTTCGCGCCGTTCTCACCCCTGTCCCCCTCTCCCTTCGGGAGAGGGGGGGACGCGAGTGATGGCTCGAGCGCGGATGGTCGCCTCAGCGATGCTTCTTTGCCTGCTCCACCGGAAGCTTCGCGGCGAGACCAGCGTGATCCGACGGCCAGATCGGGTACTCCGGCCCGCGGAGGCGGTCGGCCCAATCGTCACCGACGATGGTGATCCAGCTCGTCAAGGCGCGGCGATCGAGCTCGAAGCCCCGCGCAAACACGTAGTCGATCCGCTGTTCGAAGTTCGTTTGGCGGTTCGAGAGGCCCGGCAGGTTACAGCATGTGTATCCCGGCCGGTGTGGGTGCAGCTCGGCCCAGGTGTCCGCGAACCCGGCGCCAGTCAGCACTTGGTACATGGCTGAACCAGGTTCGTCGTTCAGGTCCCCCATGACGATGGCGCGGTCGGCCTGCTGGAGCACTGACACGATCTCGGACATCTGCGCCGCGCGCAGATCACCCAACTGGACATCGGCGTTCAGGTCGGGCTCCGGATGGGTGCTAACAACCGTATAGGTGGCGTCGCCGATGGTGGCCGTGCCGGCCACATAGCCGCGCCGGAGGGCAACGCCCGGCGCGATCTCACCGATCAGGTCGCTGAGGTTGAGCTCGAACTGCTTGGCGACGATCGTCTGCCACTGTACGCGCTTCGGATTGTAGAGGACCACGTCGTAGTCGACCAGGTGGATGAGACCACCGAGGAGGCTCGCGTCGATGTTCTTCACTTGGGCACCGACCGCGTAGTCGAGCCCGCGATGGGCCAGCGCGGCCTGAATGGTCGGCAGGAAGTCCAGGTCGATATCCACCGGCAATCCGAGGGGTCCCAAGTGGATGCTCAACTGGCTGATCTCCTGGAACCCGACCACGTCGGGATGGGTCCGGGCGATCTCGCGGGCGAATCCACGGGCGCGGGTCGTGATGTCCGTTGCTCCGAGCGTCGCGATGGCCGTCTGCAGCGCCGGCAGGTCGTCGTTCGGGTCGTCGGATATCAGCGCCGCAATCACGGCGTCCACATCCGCGCCGATGTACGTGTTGTGGGTCAGCACGGTGATGGCGTCGCTGCGGAACGCCCCGAAATGCAGGTCCGGCTCGACGGTTGGGGCGGTGGCGTCTTCGCCGCACGCAACGAGCACCAGTCCGGCGAGGATCAGAGCAACACGAGCGGTTTTCACGGCAGCCTCCTTGGGGTAGGTCCCACTGTGATCGTGGTGCGAGGCTACCATGGGGACGTCAAGAGAACGTCAGGTGGCTGGGTGCCATGCGACCGATGATCCGGATCGGAGCGGGGCACAGGGGGGGCACGGGGATGATCCGCCGGCCGCTCGATAGCACGTGGCCGCGACGGACTGCCGGATCCACGGCGAAGCCGGTATGCTCCGGCACCCATGTCGTGGTTCCTGGTTGCACTGGCAGTCGCCATCTCGGCGGTGGTGGGATACCGGCTGGGCCGGCGGCCGGTCCGGTCCAAGCCCTCCACCATTCTCACGTCCGCCGATGCCGAGCACGTGCTCGATCTGCTGCGGCGGGCGCACCGCGCCGCGGTCGCCGCGGTGCTCGAAGCGGGTGCCGAGCCGCTGGTCTCGAGGCATTTCGAGGGGGTCCCGGACGAGCAGGTCGAGCGCGGCGTCGCCCTGGCGCGGGTGGCGCTGGCCGATGAACGGCGTCATCGCCTGGACGATCCTGCGACGGCGGTCGCGGCGGCGCATCACGGAGTCGCGGTCGCCCTCGTGTTCGTGGCACCGGTTTCCGCGGGGGCCGCCGAGCGGGCGCAGGCCGACGCGTGGCGCCTGGCCGCCGGAATAGCCGACCAGCCCATCCGGGGAAGGACCGAAGACACCGGCGCGGCCGAGGATCTTGGGAGGATCCAGCTCTCGGAGACGCTGGATTCGGTGGCGCTCGTCCTCTGTGATCTCATCGCGCACCGAGCAGGCCGCGCGACCGCGCTCGTGTTGCGTGACGAATTCACCGGGGCGCTCCACATCGTTCGCGTGTCGCTCAGCGGGGATCGACGACTCGAGGGGGCTTCGGCCCTGCCGGACTCGGCGGTCGCTCGGGCCGTGGCGGATGATGTGCCAATGGCGGCGCGCTCATTCCAGGAGCTGTTGGGGCACCCGCAGACCGACCGGCGGCGCGAGGTGAACGGCGGGCTCGCGTTTCCGATTCGGGACGGGCGCCGGCCCGTTGGCGCGATGCTGGTGTTCGGGACGCCCGAGGGGATCGAGATCGAGCACCGGGAAGCCATCGAGGCGCTCCTGGCGTCGGCGGCGCCGAGGGTCGCCCACCTCCAGGCGGTGGAGTCGCGGGAGGTCCGGGCCCGCACCGACGAGCTGACGGGGCTCCCGAACCGACGGGGGCTGGAGCGGGCGATGAGCATGCCGGAGGTCGGGCACGCGGCCCTGCTCATCGTGGACCTCGATCATTTCAAGCGCGTGAACGACACGCACGGTCACGTAGCCGGTGATGCCGCCCTCGAGCACCTTGCCGTGTTGCTCCGGCGGGCGTTGCGGACCGGCGACGTAGCCGCGCGGATTGGCGGGGAGGAATTCGCGCTGTGGCTTCCGGGCGCTAGCGTCACGGTGGCCCAGGACGTCGCCGAGCGGGTGCGGGAAATGGTCGCGAGTACGCCGCTCCAGTGGAGCGGTCAGGAGATCCGGCTCAGCTGCTCGGTGGGGGTGGCGGCGACCCCGGAGTCCACCGCCGCGACGGAGAACCTCTACCCCGCGGCGGACGCGGCGCTGTATCGGGCCAAGGAGCGCGGCCGGAACCGGGTGGAGACGGCGGCGGGTGTCGGGTAGGGGGTGCCGGACGAGATGCGGGCGAGATGGACGAAGCACCTGCGCGCGGGGATCCCGGCTTGAAAGCCGGGCTCGGCGGCGCTGGCGCGCCGACGCGCCATGAATGGCGCCGGGTTCCTGTCAACGCCGGATCGCTGGAACTGATGCATCTCTCTGTTCCAGCCGGTGTATATTCAAAGAGTTCTTTGACAATCGGGGGCGACTGGTTTCGACGGGTTTGGTGAAGATCTGGCTGCGCGCCCAGGTGCCCGACATCCTGGTAAATCCTGTTGGGAAACGAT
>CAYWNR010000447.1:0-3447 GCA_964459705.1 uncultured Gemmatimonadaceae bacterium
CGGCTGCACGAGCACCAACTCCGATCCTTCCTCACGGTACAGCGGTCCTTCCCGCGGGCCATACCCGTTGTACCCCACGTCGAACCGAATCGGCCCGACTCCCGTCTCGAAGCGCAGGCCAATGCCGGGGGTCACCCAGATGCCCGGATCCGGCAGGTCGTCCTTGCGAGCGAACACCTGCCCTCCATCCACGAAGCCGGCCACGACGAGGCGCGACGCGATGGGCAGCCGCAGCTCGACATTCGCCACGACGAGGTCCGTGCCACCCGAGGCGGACCGGATCGTGAGGGTGTCGAGCGTTCCATCGCCCCGATCCGCGATGGAGTCGATGATCCGGACGACGGGCCCGAGCTCGTTCTGTCCAAAACCACGGACGGTGTTGGCTCCACCGCTGTAGAACCGTTCCTCCGGCGGCACGTAGAACCGCTCGAGGCCGCCGACCGTGATGGCGGACGGGAGGAGCGTGCCGCCGAGAATGCGAAACGCCAGCACGCCGCGCCGCCCGATGGGGAGGTATCGCGCGTACTGTCCCTGCAACATCGTAAACGACGCCAGGGAGTCGGACGCGGTGAGGGTCGATGCCCACCGGAGCTGCGCGCTCGCGACGCTGCCCCGGGAAGGATCCAACACCGAGTTCTGTCGGTTTCGCGTCACCAACAGCCCCAGGGTTCCCTTGCGCAGAGGGGCTTGATAGCGCTGAATGTCCTCGAGACGACAGATGCTCAGATAGAGGCATGAGGTCGCCGGCGAGGCCTTCGTCGTCGATCGGCCGATCTCATAGGACAGCGTCAGCGGCACATTCCACCGGTTGCGAATCGTCAGGCGCAGGGAGGTGCCAAAGCCCTCTTGCACATAGGCCCCGACCTCGCTGCGGCGCTCGGCTGACAGGCCGATCGTCGCGCTCAGCGACCGTGTGAACAACGCGGGCTCGGTGAGCGACGCCGTCACGTTGTAGTTCAGCGCAAGCCGTTCCGGATTGTCATTATCACCGCTGAGCGCGGGGCACATGCTATTCTGCAGTCCCCAGGAGAACGGACTGCCGGTCCCGATCTTCGAGAGCCGCGCGGTGACGTCGAGATTCCGTAACCCACCGAACAACCGCGCGGACGTCAGGCCCGTGAGCAGTCGGAAACAATCCTCCGTGCCGTAGCCGGCGGTGGCACGCACCTGACGCGCCTTTCCCTCACGCACGGCCACGCGCACGGTGACCGTCGAGTCACCGCGGGGAACGGTGTCGGTGAGGCGCACGTCGACGTAGTCGAAGGCGCCGGTCCGATACAGCTCCCGCTGCGTGGCGGCGAGGTCCCGCCAGCGATACAAGTGCCCCGGGCGTACGGGCAGAAGGCGCCGAATCCCTCCCTCCCCCAAGCTCGTCTCGCCCTCGATGTCCACCTGCCCGATCGTGGAGCGCGGCCCGGGCACCACGTCGAAGGAAACGGTCGCCTCACGCGTATCCTGCTTGACGTCGAACCCGCGGAAGACGTCGACGAACGGGTAGCCGCGGTCTTCGAGCATCGCCCGGATGGAGTCCGTGGCCGCCCCGAGCAGTAGACGATTGAACGGGTCACCGATGACCAGGGGCAGGGCCTCCCGCACGCGGTGCGGTGAGACGATGCCCTCCGTACCGGTCACGGCGAGGTCCGTGATGCGGACGGGCGGGCCTTCCGTGATCAGGAAGCGCAGGCGGACGCTTCCGCTATCCCGCTGGACCACCGTATCGATTCGCGCATCGAGGAATCCCACCTGCGAGTACAGCAACTTCAGCCGCAGGACGTCGCGCTGGAACTCCCGCTCGTTGAAGTAGCGGCGTTCGCCCAGGCCGATCCATGACACGATGCGATGCCGCACCCACCAGCTAGAGTTGGTCGTGGCGATGGAAGCGGCAAGCGTGAAGTCGTCGATGGCGTGATTGCCCTCGAAGGAGAGGCCGCGAACGAGCGGACGAAGCAACAGACTGTCCTGGGCGAGAGCTGGCGCCGCGGGCGCCATGAGGAGCGATCCGCCGACGAACAAGAGGGCAAGAATCCGGATGGCCGCTCCTCCACACCGAGCTGAGGTGATAACCTCTTCAACTCGTGTAAGTTAGCCGGTTCTGGCAAACTCGGGCCACAGCCAGCGCCTGGGGCCCGAAGTCTCGGTGCTCGTCAGCGACTGCTGCATCTCGCCACGACCGACGCAACCACCGGTCGCTTCTGTGGTCGTCGCGATGACTCGGTAGGGAATACTACCCGCCGCAAGCCACGAGCATGTCGTCCACGGTCGTGAACTTGACGCGCGGGCGTCCGGCGACCTTCCCGGCCGCGATCTCCGCGCCATCGATCCGCAACCAGTCCTCATACGAGAGGACCGTCGGCTGGCGCACGCGCACGTAGGCCTCCGCAGCCGCTGGGTCCGGTTCTGCCGGGGTGTGCACGGCACCCGCGTTCGCGTCTGACAGGATACTCTCGACGGTTTCGACGGCATCCGGCTTGTTGGTCCCGATGACCCCGGATGGTCCCCGCTTGATCCACCCCGTCACATAGACGCCTCGCATGGGGCGCCCGCCTTCGAGCACGCGCCCACGATCGTGTGGGACGATGCCCGCGCGCTCGTCGAACGGGAGATCGGGGATGGGCACCCCGTGGTACCCAACCGAGCGGAACACCAACCCGACCGGCAGCTCTTCCATCTGTCCGGTCGGTACGGCCTTCAGCCGCCCGCGGCCGTCGTCCTCGAGTCGGTTCCGCACGAGGCGCAGCGCGCACACCCCACCCTCGTCGTCGCTGCGGAGCTCCACGGGTGAGAGCAAGAACCGCAGCACCAACCGCCGGGGCTTTCCGGACGGTGACCGCTCGGCATAGCTCGTGAGGATCTTCACCTTCTTCTCGAGCGCGCGATCGCCGACGGCGCCCAACTCGGCCCGGCTGGCGGCATCCAGCACCACGTCGTCGGGAGGAACCCACACGTCGGCGCCCTGCAACTCGCCAAGCTCGCGCACCTCGGGGGTCGTGAAGGCCGCCTGCACCGGCCCTCGCCGCCCGATGAGGTAGACCTCGCGAATGCGACTCTCAGCGAGGGCCGCTTCCGCGAACGGCACCATGTCGGTCTCCCCCAGTTCGTCGGGGGTCCGGCAGAGGATGCGCGCGACATCCACCGCCACGTTCCCGACACCGATGACGGCGGCCCGCTCCACGGAGAGGTCGAACGTGCACTCGCGAAAATCCGGGTGCCCGTTGTACCAGGCGACGAACTCTGTCGCCGAGTGACTCCGGCGGAGGTCTTCGCCCGGGATGCCGAGTCGCCGATCCGTCTGGGCGCCGGTCGCGAAGCACACCGCATGGTAGTGCCGTCGCAGATCGTCCAGGAGCACGTGCTTGCCGACTTCGACGTTGCCGAAGAAGCGGAAACCGGGCCGACGGGCGACCTTGTCGAAGGACCGGATCACGCTCTTGATCTTCTGATGGTCGG
>CAYWNR010000448.1:0-3429 GCA_964459705.1 uncultured Gemmatimonadaceae bacterium
GTCTTCGGCGAGATAGACGGTGGCCATGCCGCCAGCCCCAAGCTCGCGCTCGATGTGGTAGCGGTCGGCCAGGGCGATTGCGAGACGCTCGATGGCTTCAGTCATTCGCTTGCGTCAGTATCCGCCGCTGAAGCGGCGACTCGGCGGCTGTCGCTGAAGCGACGTCTGGCGGGTGTGACTCCGATGACGTGGAGCGAGCCGCGTCTTGAGCCACCGCCCGCCAGCACGCGCTCGAGGCGGTAGCGGTGGGCGAGCGCGACGTTGAGGCGCTCAGTGATCTCGCTCGCGGGGACTCCGCCGTGCAGCGTAGCCCACGACGCACGATCTCCGCTGGGCATTCTCCGTTCCGACACAGGCTGGGGCTCCGGTGGGAAACAGCGAGATAAGATGGCCCCCGAAGCCACCTTGGGCCAGGACGACCGGGGAACCGAGCGCCCCGCGCAGGTTCCTCGAGGGCGCGCGATTCCGATGGCTACCGCGCTGGTTCGCCTATGTGCCATGACCGCGGCCCTCTCATCTTCGACCTCATGACCCGACGCGGCCGAAGCAGACAAACACGATCGGCCAATGGCGTCCCGAGCCGGTTGCTTGGCATGCATGCAGGATATGACTACATTGCCTGCATGCAATACACGCTGCGTGACGTCCCGCCGGCTCTCGACCGGGCCCTGCGAGCCTTGGCCAGACGCGAGGGGGTGAGCCTGAACAAAGCGGCCCTGCGTGCGCTGGCCAGGGCCCTTGGGGTCGCGGAGCAGCCCATCCGGCACCGGACGCTCACCGACCTGACTGGCACCTGGCATGACGATCCGGAGTTCGACGCCGCCATCGAGGAACAACATCGGATCGACGACGCGCTCTGGTCATGAGACTCGCCCTCGACACGAACCGCTACGTGGATTTCTGCCGCGGCGTCACAGGCGTGGCCGAGACGCTCGAGACGGCGGAAGCCGTGTACCTCCCCTTCGCCGTACTCGCCGAGTTGCGGGCGGGGTTCGCCGTGGGCACACACGGCCCCGAGAACGAGCGTACGCTGCGGCGGTTTCTCATGAGGGACGGCGTCGCGGTGCTCTACCCGGACGAGCAAACCACGCATCAGTACGCCACCGTGTTCCGGCAACTGCGACGCCAGGGGACGCCCATTCCCACCAACGACATCTGGATCGCCGCGCTGGTCCTGCAGCACGATTTGGCCCTGTATGCCAGAGACCGGCACTTCGAGCATCTGCCGCAGATCGTCACGCTGTGAACGGATCGTGGAATTGCAGCGGCCGGAGGAGCCGCCCGGCCGTCACTCCGGAACCGGATTCACGACCTCCAGCCACCGTACCACCGCGCTCTCGAGCGCGATGCGCTGGTCCGAGTACGAGTGATCCGTCGCCAGGTGCAGCGTCGTGACGTCGTGATTTCCGCGCGCGCGCACCGCCTCGACGAGCGAGTCGTTCCTGGGCGCCAGGCCGTCGTTGGACGTGATCACGAGCATCGGCACCGACGCCAATCCGTCATACGCGCGATCGAACCGCCATTCCGCACCGTGCGCGCTCAGCTCCTGCGCCATCTGCTCCGGCGTGGCGGCGAGCGTCTCGCTGTTCTCGGCTGCGGCCCGCACCAGCCGATCGTGCGGCATGGTGCCCGCCGCGCCCATGTCCGCGGCCGAGATGAGGATGGCGCCGCGCAGCCCGTGATCGCGCGCCGCCGTCAGCACCGTCACCCAGCCACCCATGCTGTGCCCGGCCATGACGATGCGCGTGGTGTCGATGCCGAGTGATTTCGCGGTGGCCGCGTCTCGCAGGTAGGCGAGCACTGCCTGCGCGTCTTCGAGGCAGTGGGCAAAGCCGAATGCGCCGGGACTGCCCCAGGATCCCCGGTAGTTGAACGTGATGGCGTTCCAGCCGGCGCGGCGCACCGCCTGCGCGAGGTCCAGGTTCTTCTCGTTCCCCGGCCAGCCGTGCAGCAGCAGCAGCGTGGGATGCGTGCCGGCGCCCGGGGCGAGATACGCCACGCCGTTCACCTTCACGTCGGCCGTGGGGATGTGCAGCACGACCATGCGCGCGGGGTACGCGCTGTCGCGCGGAGAGTCGGTGGAGATGGCGGCCGGGATCTGCTGGGCGGATACCGACGTGGCGCAAAGCACCGCCATCGCGGCTGGGAGCGCGAGGAAGCGTAGGTGCATGGGGGCAAACGTATGACCGCTCGCCGAGGGTGGCAATTCGTGGCGGCTTTCTGACCATCCGTGCGACGTGTTTCACGTCGTGCGCGAGGTGGACGGTGGCCATGCCGCACTGGCCCAGCTCGCCCTCGATCGGATCGCGGTCCGCGATGGCGAGCTTCAGGCGTTCGGTGATTTCGCTCATGCGGCTCCGCCGTGCGGCGTGAGACGTTCAGCGTTCAGCGGCCCTCGCGGCAGGCAGTTCCGGTGCGCGCTGCGTGATCCTCACGACGCGATCCGCTATGTACCGCTCACGACGCCGGAGGCGCGCGGTGTCGTTTCCTCTCCGTCACGGCGTGGGGCTCCGCGCGAGATGGCCGCATGACATGGCCTGCGAGGCCAGCGTGGGCCAGGGTGCCGGCTTGTGGTTGGCTCCGGCCCGCCGTCACGCCGGGAGTGGATTCACGACACGGAGAAACGGAGACTGGTGAAAATCCGTGTCGGCCGTCCGGATCCCGCCCCGTTCACGATGGCGACATCCCCAGCACCTCGAAGCCCTCACGCTGTGCGGCGGCACCGAGCTGCCCGTCGAGCGTGACGAACGGCAAGGACCGCGTCTCGAAGTCGCAGAGCACGAGGGCCGCCGCGAGCTGGAGCGAATCGGCCGCCCTGAGCGGGTGCAGTCCCACCAGGCGTCGCGCCTGGTCGCGCACCCGGTCGAGCGGCGGCACCTAGGTCCACTGTCGCGCGGCACCGTCCAGCAGCCCGGACGCGGCGCGCGCCTGATCGGGCGTGAGACGCTGTTCGCGAACCATCCGGGCCAGCGCGGACACGCACTCGACCGGCGTCAGCCACCACACCGCCGCCGCGGGATCCTCCCGAAACAGCCCTTCCAGCACCGGCGTTCGCGCCTCCTGCACGAGCAGCGGCACCACCGCGGACGCATCCCAGAACCTCACCGGCCCTCCCGCCGCTCTTCCAGCAGATAGTCCACCGCGCTCGGCCCAGGCGTGGGCGTCGGCCGTGGGGCATCGAGCCACGCGGCATCCGGGCGGCGCTCAGGCAGGCGCACCAGCCCCTGCTGCGCCAGGGCGAGGATCCTGTCCGGCACGCCCTCGCCGATCTGGACGGGGACCAACTTGGCCACCGGCACGCCGCGGTCCGTGATGAGGATGGGCTCCCCTTTCTGGACGCGCTTGATCAGCGCGCTCAGTTGGTTCTTTGCCTTCGAGATGGATGCTTTCGTCATAAGGCCATAATAGCCATGTTCTCATAGCCATTCA
>CAYWNR010000449.1:0-3419 GCA_964459705.1 uncultured Gemmatimonadaceae bacterium
CGCACCTCATCCCTGTTCAGTGGGTGAAGCTGCTCGATTGGAATGCGACCCCAGCGCTCGAGGTCCACCAGGCGCCGCACGCCCGGCGCGGAGTAGTACGAGTTCGGCTCCTCGACGCGCCGTTGCCGCGCGACGAGTTGGCGCCGCAGCCGCTGCCTGAGGCGGAGACCGAAGCCGAGGCCGAGGCTGGTCACGAAAAGCAGAGCCGAGATCCAGAGCGGCATAGCGAAGCAGTGATAGATGAAACCCAACCAATCAGGGCCCTGAACCGGCCCCGCGTCACCAAGTAATAGGACGAGCGAAGACGCCGTAGAGTTGCAGAACCCGGGCGATTCAGGCGTTCCGTCCGCGGTCGCTCAGCTCTCGCTGGCCCCTGCTTGGCCATCAAAGTACGAAAACATTGACAATATGTACAATTTATTGTACTATCTCGGCGACCTCAAAGACGCGGAGTCGCACACCATGTCGGTCATACTCTGGGGCATCCTCGCCATCCTCGTTGGCCTCGCCGGGTTCACCCTGGTTGCGTGGCTCAGGCGACCGAAGCTGCCACCGCTCGCTCCCGGCACCGAGCTGCCGGCCACCCCGCTACAGCGCCTCGCGCGGTGGGGTCTCCTCCTTGGCGTGCTGCCGGGCATTGCCGCCATCGCCATGGTACTCCACTACGGGGCCCAGCGGATCTACGACGACGACGGACTGCGCCTGGTCTTCACGCTCTTCCTGCTGGCCATCATCGTCATCTTCCTCGTCGTCACCGTGCGGCTGACGACCTGGACGACGCGCGCGGACGGCACCCTCGACGAGCGGGACCGGGTCATCCTCGGACGGGCACCGGTCTTTCAGTCGGCGGCGATGCTCCTGACACTCGCCGCGTGGGAGGTCGGCCTCATCGAGCATTTCCACACGGCGGGCGCGGTACCGCTGTTCTACCTCTACCTCATCTTCTGGTCCTGCTGGGCCGCGAGCCTGTTGGCGCTCCCCCTCGGCATCCTGGTCGGATACCGGAGGCGGTGAGCATGCCGAAGGCCGAAATCAGCAATCAGATCCGGAAGCTCCGGTTCGAACACGGGGAAATGACGCAGCAGGCACTGGCGGAGCGGGTTGGGTGCTCGCGCCAGACGATCGTGCTGCTCGAGCAGGAACGCTACGTCCCCTCGCTGGTCCTCGCGATGCGCATCGCCAAGGTATTCGGCGCTGCGGTCGAAGACGTGTTCACCCTGGGAGAATGAGCCATGATCGGCATCGCGCTGGTCACCGCTCTGTCGCTGCAATCGCAGGACATCGAGCGCTATCAGTGGATCGTTCGGTAGCGACAACGGCCGTCCGCCGAACCGTCTTACCACCTTTCCCTCACCCAGGAACTCTAGGCCCGGCAGATGGGTACTGGCAGAACATCCACGCCGTTGGCACGTCGCACGACCACTGGGGCTCTGCGGCCGCGTGTCGACCGAATCCAAAGGAGCAACCGTGTTCCCGACCAAGGTACGACTCGCTTCATGGGCGCTGACGGCGCTCGCTGCCGCGGCACTGTCACTGCCCGCTCCCGCTCGCGCGCAGAGCAACGCGGCGGACTTGCGCGCACAGTACCTCAAGGATGTCGAGACCATGCAGTCGAAGTTCCTCGATCTCGCCGGCGCCATGGACGATGGGATGTACACCTGGCGTCCGATGGACGGTGTGCGGTCGGTGAGCGAGGTCTTCATGCTGATCGCCGCAGAGAACTACTTCGTCCCGACCGTCTGGGGCACGCCGGCGCCCGCCGGCGTCACCGTGGATCGCACGACGTTCCAGACGATGGCGAAGGTCACCACCAAGACCGACGTCCTGAAACACCTGCGTGACTCCTTCACGTACACCCACGACGCGGTGGCGGCACTCACCGACGAGCAGCTCGCGTCCACCGTGCAGTTCTTTGGCGGAGAGCGTAGCGTGCAGGAAGCGCTGTATCTGATTCTCTCCGACCAGCACGAACACCTGGGCCAGGCCATCGCCTACGCACGCACCAATCACGTGGTGCCACCGTGGACGGCGCGGGGTGGGCAATAAGGGCAGTGGAGGGCAGTAAGGGCAGTGAGGGCAGCGGGGCAGGGCTGCCGTCACTGCCCTCCTCTTGCCGGGGCCGAAACTCACGGCCTTGGGCGCTGCGCGCGTGCGCGGCTTGAAGCCGCGGCTCGGCACCGTCCGCTGAAGCGGAAAGGAACCGGCGCCCCCGCCCGTTGTCCTCACTGCCCTCGCACCCGATCGATAATCGGGACGAGAACTAGCGAACGGCGAAGGACCTAGTCAGCGCCTCGACGGCGTCCGACACATCGTCACCGGGTCGAGTCCGAATCGTGCGGGCGACCGCGTCGCCACGGCGTGCGGCAACCACGATCGTGATCCGCTCGACGCCGTCTTCGCCGAGGCCTTCTTCCATATCGATCAGGCCATCCACGCGGACCGCCTGCTTCGTACCGGGCACGACAACCGATCGCGGCTCGGGTACCGGCTCGAGGAACGCCGCCGCGAGCTTGCGCGCGATTCTCGGGATGGTAGTGTCACGCCGCTCGCGACTGCTCACGATGACCATGGCAGGCGACGACGGCCCGATCTCACCGCGGATGTGCGCCATGGAGGTGCACTCGGGCGGCGGGTTCACGACCCTCCCCCACATGCCCTCGGGAAGGTCGAGCGACCATCGCTCAGTCTCGAAGGGAGTATTCGACACCCCGCAATCGTAAGGGGCCCCACCCAACCCGAACAGGCCCGTGGGACAGCTCAACCATTCCCACCACTCTTCGCTTCCCCGCTTCTCTGTTTC
Organism: uncultured Gemmatimonadaceae bacterium; assembly: GCA_964459705.1. GTDB lineage: Bacteria > Gemmatimonadota > Gemmatimonadetes > Gemmatimonadales > GWC2-71-9 > JAOTWJ01. The sequence continues at coordinate 2,801 of CAYWNR010000449.1, forward strand.
TCTAACCCTTGCTACCCGTCCCGCCTGCCCGCATCTTGCCCCGCCATGACCGACGTCATTGCCCAACTCACCGCCGCCCTCGCCGACCGCTACCAGATCGAGCGTGAGCTTGGCGCCGGTGGGATGGCCACGGTCTATCTCGCGCACGACCTCAAACACAACCGCAAGGTCGCCCTCAAGGTCCTCCGGCCAGAGCTGGCGGCCATCATCGGCGCGGAGCGGTTCTTGAAGGAGATCGAGGTCACCGCGAACCTCCAGCATCCGAACATTCTCCCGCTGTACGACAGCGGGCGGGCCGCCGAGTTTCTCTTCTACGTCATGCCCTTCATCCAGGGCGAAACCCTCCGCGACAAGCTGGACCGGGAGAAGCAGCTCCGCGTGGACGATGCGCTCGAGATTACGAAGAGCGTCGCGGCCGCGCTGGACTACGCGCATCGGCAGAACGTCGTGCACCGGGACATCAAGCCCGAGAACATCCTGCTGCACGAGGGCCAGGCGTTGGTGGCGGATTTCGGGATCGCACTGGCCGTGTCGCAGGCCGGCGGCCCACGACTCACGGAGACGGGGCTCTCACTCGGCACGCCGCATTACATGAGCCCGGAGCAGGCAACCGGCGAGC
>CAYWNR010000450.1:0-3415 GCA_964459705.1 uncultured Gemmatimonadaceae bacterium
CGGACCCCTGAGACTTATCCCAATTCAGTGTCCAAGGAAACTGGAGGCTCTATAGGTCTTCCTTGACGCCGTCCTCTCCGGTACCCCATATTCGAGCCAGGCTTGAGAGTGGGGAACTCGCTACTGAGCCAACAGGCCTGATAACGGGACCAGTTGCGGTAGCCGATGTCACGCCCCACAAGGGAAGGCAGGAGTTCTCGCGAGGGCCCGGGACGTTTTCATTCGGGCTTCAGTACCCTCTCCGCTCTTGAGTCTGACCGCCGGTGCACATGGGTGCCCCGGCGGTCTTGTCGTTCTGTCCGAGGTCATTTCACAGAACACGACCGCGACGCGCCCCCTCCGACCATGGCCCGGCCACGCTGGGAGCGAGTGGCCGGACGCGCTATGTTGACACCCGGCTCGCATCCGTCGTCCCATCCACCTCGAGGCCGCCCCATGGCTCGCCGAGTCCTGCTCCTGTTCGTGCTACTCCTCGCCGTCGTCGCCGGTCCGGAAGCTCGACCGGCGTCCGCCCAGGCCGGCCCGTCCCAGCGCGCCGTCCTGGTGACGGGCGCCAGCAGCGGGCTCGGCCGGAAGATCACCGAGCGGCTCGCGGCCGGCGGCTACTTCGTCTACGCCGGAGCCCGGAAGGCTCAAGACCTCGAGGCGCTGAACGCCATCCCGAACGTCCAGTCGGTCCGCCTCGACGTCACCGTCCCCGCCGACATCGCCGCCGCGGTCGAAACGGTCCGGAAGGGGGGGCGTGGTCTCTACGGTCTCGTGAACAACGCCGGCGTCCTGCTCATCGAACCGTTGATCGAAACCGACGAGGAGGATCTCCGCTTCATCTTCGACGTCAACGTGATGGGGCCGTATCGGGTCACCAAGGCGTTCAGCCCGCTGATCATCGAATCGAAGGGACGCATCGTCACCACGGGCTCGCTCTCGGGCACCCTCTCCGGCAGCCTCTCGGGGCCCTACAGCATGAGCAAGCACGCCATCGAGGCGTTCACCGACGCCCTCGCCGCGGAGATGACCCGGTTCGGCGTTTCGGTGAGCGTGCTCGAGCCGGGCAATTACCGCTCGGAGATCGGCCAGTCGCTCCTCGCGCGCATGAACGCGAGAGGGAAGTCGTTCGTGGGATCGCCCTACGAGGAGGACATGAAACGGGTCGAGGCCTTCGCCCGCGGCATCGCGACCGATCCCGAGCCGGACGACGTGGCAGATGCCGCCTATGCGGCGCTGACCGATGCCAATCCCAAGCTCCGGTACCTGGTGGTGCCGAACCAGGGGCAAGCCCGCGTCACCATCGCCGGCCTGTTCCGCCGAGTGGCTCAGCTCAACGACGGGCAGAAATACAGCTTCAGCCGCGACTCGCTGGTGGCCATGCTCGACCAGGCCTTGGCCCAGGCGGGCGGGCGGCGCTAGGAGCGGCGGTACGGCCGCCGGCGCGCACGGGCGCCCCGGCGGTCTTAACTTCCATATCCTGTAACCACGCGTACCGACCCAAGCGCCGCCCCGCGGGTGCCGGCGACGGAGTGTTGCTCATGACCAGTGTCCGGAGCCGGCGCCGTCGCGCCGAAGAGATCGGCGTCACGCCGAAAGAGTGCCGCAAGCTCGTCGACCACCGCCAGCAGGGCCTCGAGCGCTACGCCGCCATCGTCGGCCAGCAGCTCGCCCTCCTCGGCGAGGAGCCGGAGCGAGAAGGCTTGAAGCGCACCCCGAAGCGCGTGGCCGAGGCCATGCGGTTTCTGACGCGCGGGTACGAGACCTGCCTCGACGACGTCGTGAACGGCGCCGTGTTCACCGAAGACCACGAGAGCATGATCGCCGTGCGCGATATCGAGATCTACTCGCTGTGCGAGCATCACATGCTCCCGTTCTTCGGTCGCGCCCACGTGGCCTACATCCCCAACGGCCGCATCATCGGGCTCTCCAAGATCCCGCGACTGGTGGACGTGTTCGCGCGCCGCCTCCAGGTGCAGGAGCGTCTCACCGACCAGGTGGCCGACGCCGTCATGAAAGTGCTCGATCCCCACGGCGTGGGCGTCGTGATCGAGGCCTACCACCTCTGCATGATGATGCGCGGCGTCGAGAAGCAGAACTCCAAGACGGTCACCAGCGCCGTCCGCGGCGTGTTCCGCGAAGATTTCAAGACGCGCGACGAGTTCCTCCGCCTGGTCCACGCGGGATAGCGGGGACAGGGTGAGCGACCTCGGCGGGAAGATCGCGGTGGTCACCGGCGCCAGCCGAGGCATCGGCCGCGCCGTGGCGGAAGCCCTGGAAGGGGCCGGCGCCCTGGTCGTGCGACTGAACCGCCAGGTCACCGACGAGAAGCCGCTGGACTCCCTCCGCCGCACCGGCGGCAGCGACCGCCGGGTCGAGATCAAGTGCGACGTGACCCTGGAGAGCGACGTCAAACGGGCCAGCGCCTTCGTCCTGGACACCATCGGCTCGCCCGACATCCTGGTCAACAACGCCGGCTCGTTTCTCTTGAAGGCGCTCGCGGACACCACGCTCGAGGAGTTCACCAAGCAAATCGAGTCCAACCTGCTCGGCGCCTTTCTCGTCCTGCGGGCTTTCGCCCCCCCCATGGCCGAGAAGAGCGGCCACGTGATCACCATCGGCAGCGTAGCCGATCACACCACCTTCCCCAACAACGCCGCCTACGCCGCCAGCAAACACGGCCTCCGCGGCCTCCACGACACCGTCAAAGCCGAGTTCCCAACCCTCCGCACCACCCTCATCTCCCCCGGCGCCACCGACACCACGCTCTGGGACCCCGTAGACCCCGACCGCAACCCGGACCTCCCGAACCGGAGCGCGATGCTGAAGGCGAGTGACGTTGCTGAAGCCGTGTTCTTCGCGGTGACTCGGCGGCCCGGGGCGAATGTCGAGTGGATGAGCCTGAGTGCAGGGTGAGCGGGGGGCGGGAGAAAGCGGGAGAGGGAGCTCCTCGTCGCTTCAGCGACATCAGCCGAGCCGTCGCTCTTAGCGACGAACACCCCGACGCGTAACGCCCCCGCTCTCCGCCGCCGTCTCCCGCTCTCCGCCGCCGTCTCCCGCCCTCTGCCGCCCTCTGCCGCCCTCGCCCGCGCTTTCCCGCCCTTTCCCGCTCTCTTCCGCCCTCTGCCGCCCTCTTCTCCCCCCGTCTCCCGCCACCGCCCGCTAGCCCCCCGCCGCCGACCGACTAGTTTGAATACCAGTGTTCATTGAACTCACCGAGTACCTGCGCTGCCCCAACGACCACGAGGACGCCTACCTCGTGCTCGCCACGGGCGCCATGGCGGGCCGGTGCATCCGCTACGGCACGCTCGGGTGTCCCGTGTGCCACGCGGAATTCCCGATCGTCAAGCAGATCGCGCGGTTCGGCGACGCGCGCCGCCGCGATCCGCCCGACGGGCCGCTCCCCCCGGTGGAGGACGTGCAGGCCGTG
>CAYWNR010000451.1:0-3401 GCA_964459705.1 uncultured Gemmatimonadaceae bacterium
CGCTGTTCTTCTGGTCCACCAGCTCCGGTGTCGGCCGGAACAGCTCGCCGTAGTGTGCCGTCAAGTGATGGAGGCACGACCACGTCAGGAAGTTCGCCCCCTTGGCGCCGATGGCGTCGTGCGCGCGGAAGGGATTCGGTCCCACCAGCTTCCGAGCGAACTTGTCGATCTTCCAGTAGGGCATGTTGCGGGCGTGATGGTACCGCAGCGCGGCCAGCGTGATGCCGCAGAACAGGACGTCAAGGACGAACGACCAGTGGTCACTGACGGGCACGGGCAGGAGTCCGAGCGCCCAGAGGAGTTGGGTGATGGCGGACGGCTCCGGCTCAACCACCTCGAAGACCTTGTTGATCTGATGCGGGAACGCCGGATGCGCGATGCCGACCCCCAATTCGGAGCTCGGAAACCCCGAAGTGACGGAGCGGATCTCGATGTCGGGGTATGCCTTCCGGAACACGGCATAGTGGGCGCGCTTGATCTCGAGGATCTCAGGGATCGCCTCGAGCAGAAATCGGGGATTCAGGTTGGCGAGCTCGCTCGGCAGGCGTGTGCCGTCGTACGTGAGCCGCACGATGTTGCCCATGATCCGTGCGGCGCCCTCGGGGCCAAACGTTTGCAGCAATCCAGGGTACTGCGCTCCGATGCCGTCGGGCGCGTTGGGGAAGTCGAGCGCCACGATGCGTACGTCGAACGGTTGCAGCCGCGCGCCGAGTTGCATGGTCTTCCCGGCGCCGACGATCCCGTTCGCGCCCGAGATCACCATCGATCCGCGCGCGTTCGACGGGCCGAAGACGCGATCCACCAGGGCGCCGGCGTCCACGGGCGAGCGGCCGTTCCGGAAGATGTCGAGCACGTTACCCAGGCCAAGGCTCTGCAGCGTTGGTTGTCGCATCACCGCGCTCATTGGGCCGCTCCTTCCGTCACGCTCAACAGGGCCGCGATGCCGACGTCGCCGGCGGCGCACCCGAACACGAGCACGTTCCCGCCGCCGAGGTCGACCGCTTCCTCGAGAGCTTCGATCACGATCCGTGTCAGCGTCGGTCCCTGGGGATGGCCCCACACGAGCGAGCTGCCCGTTCGGTTCATCTCTCTCCAGTCGTAGTCGACAACGCGGGCGAATACGGCGTCGTTGACGGCGAACGGGTTGTGGTTCTTCACGACGGCGATGTCCTTCATCGTGAAGCCGGTATCGGCCAGCAGTTTCTGCACCGCCAGCGCCGGCGCCTCGGGCATCAGGCTCGGCTGCGCACGGACAGTGGCCGTGCCGACGAATCGGATGTCGATCTCGGGCCGCGGGCTCAGAGCCCGGGCTTGCTCGCGGGTCGTGACGAGCAGCGATGCCATGCCGTCCGCCGCATGGGTCTGCGTTCCTCCGGTCACGCACGAATCCAGCTCCCGCATGGCGCGCAGGCTCTCGATGGTCAGCTTTCGCACGCCAACGTCGTCGTCAATTCGTCCCAGCGGTTTCCCCTGGAGATTCAGGACCTCCAACGGTACCAGCACCCGGTCCAAGAAACCGCTCGCTTTGGCGTCGAAGTACTGCTCGTGCCGGAGCAGGGCGATCTCATCCACCTCTCGGCGGTCGATCTTGTACTTCCGCGCCGCGATCCCGGCGGTCGTGATCATCGCATTGCCCGTGGCGGGGTCGAACCCGAAGTTGTCCCACACGTCGCTGATGGGAACGGTGCGTTGGTGCGCGCGGCGCTCGGGGAACACGCCCACCGACGAGTCGCTCGTCCGGTCGAACGTCAGCACGCCGACCGTGTCGTGCGCCCGGCTATCGACGCCGGCTGCGGCGAGGAGCACCGCCTGGAGCCCGGTGGCGCAGGCTTGCTCGACGTGGAAGCCCGGCACGCGGTTCCCCAGACAGCTCGCCACCAGCGGGGCATTCCAGAACTTCCAGTGCCACGGAATGGTGGAGCCGATGACGAGGTAGTCGAGCGCGTGCGCGGGTACACGTCTGAGACCAAGGATGCGGTTCATCGCCTCACCGGCGAACTGGCCGATGTTCACTTCCGCCAGCGCTGAGGTCTGCCAGGCGGGGAAATAGCTGCTCCCCCACGTCCCGTAGGGAATCCGGGCTCGCGGAAAGATCGAATCAGGTGTGGCCACGGTGTGCTCACGGTAGGGGTCGGATGTAGAGCGGATGCCGGACTACAAGCTACATACAGAATAGAGGGGCAGAGGGGCAGAGAGAAGGTGGGGCAGGACGCCACGTCCTCGTCCTCACGTGCTCACGTCCTCACGTTGCGGCTGGGCGCGCAGGGCAGTGAAGGCAGAGGTTGGGTCGCTCGGCTAGATTGCCTGGGTCAACGAGAACCGTTTTCCCAGTGTCTGTTCCGAGTGTCTGATGCCCGAAATCGTCGTCCCTACCGAGCGCGTATTCCCCATCCTCCGCGAGAGCATCCTCGTGGATGGCTTTCATCTGGTGATTGACCTGGAGCGGTCGCACGGCTGCTACATGGTCGATGCGTTGGAGGGGAGGGAATACCTCGATTGTTACTCGTCATTCTCCACCATGCCGTTGGGGCACAATCACCCGAAGCTGGCCGATCCGGGATTCCGGCGGTCGCTGATGCTCGCGGCACTTGGCAACCCGGCGAATAGCGACGTCTATTCTCGGGAATACGCGGCGTTCGTGGAGATCTTCCGGCGGCACGCCGTTCCCGAACCATTCCACCATCTGTTCTTCGTCGCCGGCGGGTCGGTGGCGGTGGAGAACGCCATGAAGGCGGCGTTCGACTGGAAGGTGCAACGCAACCGCGCGCGCGGCGTGTCGGGTGGTGGAGACAAGATCCTGCATTTCCGGGAGGCGTTCCACGGTCGCACCGGATACACGCTCTCGGTCACGAACACCGATCCCAACAAGACGGCGGACTTCCCGAAGTTCGCGTGGCCTCGGATCTCGAATCCCGTCGTTCGGTTCCCGGTCGACGTGGAGGCGGCGGAGGCGGCTGAGCGGCGGGCCTGTGACGAGATCGAGGCGGCGTTCGCCGCCGACCCGCACGGCATCGCCGCCATTCTGATCGAGCCCATCCAATGCGAGGGCGGCGACAACCACCTGCGTCCGGAGTTCGTCCGGCAGCTCCGAGCCTATGCCGACCGGTACGAGGCCCTGCTGATGTTCGACGAGGTGCAGACCGGGTTTGGCACCGTGGGCACCATGTGGGCCTTCCAGCAACTGGGCGTCGTGCCGGACATCGTCGCGTTCGGAAAGAAGTCGCAGGTCTGTGGCATCATGAGCACCGGACGGATCGACGAGGTGGAGCGGAACGTGTTCCGCGTGTCGTCTCGGATCAACTCGACCTGGGGTGGGAACCTCGTGGACATGGTGCGCTGCGCGCGATGCCTCCAGATCATGGTCGAGGACGATCTGGTATCGAATGCGGAGCGGGTTGGCG
>CAYWNR010000452.1:0-3388 GCA_964459705.1 uncultured Gemmatimonadaceae bacterium
GCCCAGGTGTCGCGAATGAGGCTCTCGAGCTCCTCGTCCGACGCGCCCTGCCGGAGACGGTCGCGCAGACTGATGCCGTCGGCCGCGTACAGGCACAGGTACCACATGCCGTCGGCGGTCAGCCGACTCCGATCGCACGTCCGACAGAAGGGGGCCGTGGTCGAGGAGATGATCCCGAACACCGTCCCGTCCGGAAGCGTGAACCGCTCCGCCGGCGCTCGCGGATCGCCGCCGGGGACGGGCTGCACCGGTCCGTACCGCTCCGAAAGTTGGGCCAACATCACCTGCCGAGAGACCACCAGCTCACCGCTCCAGCGGGTGGCGCCGCCGACATCCATGTACTCGATGAACCGCACTTCGAGGCCCCGGGCGCGCCCGAATTCGAGCAAGTCGAACAGTTCGTCGTCGTTCACGCCCCGTACGACCACCGCGTTGAGCTTGATGCCGGAAAACCCAGCATCCTGGGCCGCCTGAATGCCCGCGAGGACTTCCGGCAGTCGATCGGCTCGCGTCATGGTTCGGTAGCGCTCGGGTCGAATGGTATCCAGGCTGACGGTCACCCGCTGGAGCCCCGCTTCGCGGAGGGCGCCGGCGTAGCGTGACAGCAACAGCGCGTTGGTGGTCATTGCCAGGTCGTCCACACCCGGAATCCGTGACAGGCGGGCCACGAGAGTGGGCAACTCGTGCCGGAGGAGCGGCTCTCCCCCCGTCAGCCGGAGCCTGGCCGCACCCAACCGCGCGAACACAGCGGCTAGTCGCTCGGTTTCTTCGAAGGAGAGGATCGAGCTTCGCGGGAGCCAGATGTACGACTCCTCCGGCATGCAGTACGAGCACCGGAGGTTGCACCGGTCGGTGACCGAAATCCGCAGGGTTCCGAGAGAACGGTCGAACCGGTCCCGGAGTATGATACCAGGGATCATGAGCCGGTCTGAAGGTACGGTGAAGGTAAGGGGCGCGGTAGAGCATTCTAGGCCCTTGGTTGAGCATGGGGGACCACTCTGAAGGCCATTTACAAGTTCCTTTAGGAAGCCATCTTAGGGGCTCGGGCTCCCCTCCGGCACGGTATTGGCAGTTATCTTGTTATCAAGACCGGCCGCTGGACGCTGAAGGGCCTTGCGGCCTGGAAAGGACGGGACGGGAAAGGACGGGAAATGACCGGCTGCGTTGCACGGGGCCCCAACAATCTCCTGCGGCGACTCGATGCCGCCGCGGAGCGCTTGGTACCGCATGTCGCGGCCCTGCTCGGGGAGGTAGCGCCCGGCAGCGCCATGACCACGTCACGATCTGGCAACACTGTGACGATGGAGGCGCCCGTGCGCTTCCCTGACAGCATCGGTCGGGGCGTGCTGGTGGCCCGCGTGTTCCGCTACCGGACCAGCGTACGCGTAGACATCACCCTCACGCACAACCGCATGATCGCGCTGGCCGATGGGCGTCCGGGCGCACGGGTGTGCTTCCTCAATGACTACTCCGCGTCCACCCGCCTCGGGCCCGAGGCGGAGGACCTCCCGGAGGCGTTCGTCAGCGAGGTCCAGTCCGGCACGCAGCGGGCCCTCACCGCGGTGGACGACCACAACGAGCGCTTCCCGCAGCCGTGGAGTCGGATTCGCGTCGCTGCGTCGTGAGCGACCGGCGGACCCGACGGACTGGTCTTCACATCCTAGATAGCGGTTGAAGCTCTCGGGTCCCTCGGGACCGCCGGGTCCGCCGGGTCCGCCGTCCGTCGGGACCGCCCAGTCATTCGTGTCCCCCACACGGACATATCTCCCACAAGAACTCGTAGGTGTAGATCCCCGTTGAGTGCCCATCGCTCCAATCGATCCGGATGGCGTAGGCACCCACCAGGTTGATCTTGAGCGGCGCGACGTCATCCGGGACGCTCGTCGGCTCGAGCACCCGGCGGCCCGTCATCTCGTCGCAGCACAGGGCGCACTGACAGGCGAGGCGGAGGTCCCGCGCCGGATAGACTCCGACGTGACCCTCCGCCCACGTGATCGTCACCGCCTCGTTGCTGCGGTGGATCGCTTGCGGAACGGGAGCACTCACGTCTCGAGCGTGGCCGTGAGCTCGACGGTGGGAATGCCCTTGAGCGCTCGGGAAACCGGGCAATTCTGCTTTGCCCCGTCCGCCGCCTTGGCGAACGCCGCTTGATCGATGCCCGGCACCACCCCCCGCACCTCGAGGCGCATCGTGGTCACGGTGGCCTTGCCATTCACGATGTCCATCGTGCAGTGCGCGGTCGTGGTAAGTCTGGTGGCGGGGGTCCCCGCCTTCTCGAGGTCGCCGGAGAGCGCCATGCTCAGACAGGCCGAGTGCGCGGCCGCCAGCAATTCCTCGGGGTTCGTTCCCGGCTTGGCCTCGAAGCGGGTCGCAAACGAATACGCGCCCTTGAAGCTCCCGGAGCCCGCCTCGAACGTGCCGTTGCCGTCGCGCAGCTTGCCGTTCCACACCGCCTTCGCCTTGGATATCGTCGCCATGAGATCACTCGTTTTCGAGTAGGGTTTCGGGTGTACGCTCGCATCGAGTGGGAAATCTACAGCGGCGTCCGAGCCCCGCGGAGGCGCGCCCCAACGAACTCCGCCGCGCATGCCTCGGCCCAGAACCGGGGCGCCCACGGCGTACCGGTTACGAAACCGACGTGGCCGCCCGCTTTGGAGACCCGCGCGTCGAGCGCAGGATTCCGCCGGATCTCGGCGACCGGGAACGCTGCCGCCGGCAGGAACGGATCGTCCAACGCATGAATCAGGCGGGTGGGAACGGCGATGTGGGCGAGAAACCGGGCGCTGCTCGAACGCGTGTAGTAGTCACTCGCGTCGCGAAATCCGTGGAGCGGCGCTGTGGCGGCGTCATCGAATTCGCGAAAGGTCGTCGCGGCCAGCGCCCGGGGCGCGTCGATGTGCCCGGCGAGAACATCGGCCTTGGCGCGGACTTTCCTTTGGAGCGACCGCAGCAAGCGCCACACGTAGCCACGCGCCAAACCGGTTTCCATGTGGCGTGCCCCCGCCGCAAGATCGTACGGCACCGACACGACGGCTACGGCGACGAGCGCTGGCCGGCGACCGGCGGTGGCTTCCTCCCCCAGGAACTTGAGCAGCACGTTCCCACCAAGGGAGAAGCCGATGGCGCCCAGCGGTCGCGCGGGGTTCCGCGCGGTGAGCAGCCCAACCACGAACCGGAGGTCTTCAGTTTCGCCGGAGTGGTACAGTCGCGGCGCCCGGTTCAACTCGCCGCTGCAGGAGCGGAAGTTGAGACCGACCGCGGCGATTCCCTGCCCTGCCAGCCGGCGGTAAGTCTCGAGCGCGTACTTGGAGCTGGCCGACCCCTCGAGGCCGTGCAACACCACGACCAGCGGGCCGTCGGCCGGAGGGACTGCCTCCACCGTGGCCCA
>CAYWNR010000453.1:0-3387 GCA_964459705.1 uncultured Gemmatimonadaceae bacterium
GCCGCGGGCACGCTCGCGACCGCGAGCTTCCCGACCTCCGCTGCGCGCAACATCGCCTCCAGCGAGGCCTGATCGGGAACGTCGCCAAGGACGATGACGTCGGGATCCTGCCGCGTGACCGCCTTGAGTCCGCTCGCGAAGGACTCGGTGTCCATGCCGACCTCGCGCTGGGTGATCGACGACTTCGCGTCGCGGTGCAGGAATTCGATCGGGTCCTCGATCGTCACGACGTGCCGCGTCGTCGCGGAGTTGATGTGGTGCACGAGAGCGGCGATGGTGGACGTCTTGCCGCTCCCGGAGCCGCCGGTCACGAGCACCAGACCGGCCTCCAACTCGGCAATCTTGGCCAACACCTTGGGCAAGTCCAGCCGATCCAGCGTCGGGACATCGAACGGGATGGCGCGCAGCACGACCATGAACGACGACCGCTGACGCAGGATGTTGACCCGGAACCGCCCGATGCCGGGCGAGCCCCACGAGCAGTCGTAGTCGCGGATCTGGTCGATCCGCTTGCGATCTTCCTCGTTGGGAATGATGTCGAGCGCGATGGCCCGCGTCTGCTCGGCCGTGAGCCGCTGCTTGGTGAGCGCCTTGAGAACGCCGCCGATCCGTGCCCGGAAGACGTCACCGGCCTTGATATGGATGTCGGACGCCCCGCGCTCGACCGCCGCTTTGATGATGTTCTCCATAGGCGCTCAGTACCCGAGATCGAGATTGACGAGATTCCGCAGTCGCCGACCCTGGCGGTATCGCCGAATGTTATCCACGAGCAGGTCACCCTCCCGCTTCCAGAACCGATCGCTCACGCCGCTCACGTGCGGCGACACCAGGACTCGTGGATGCGTCCAGAGCGCATCATCGGGCGGCAGCGGCTCGCGCGCAAACACGTCGAGCGCACACCCCGCCACACGCCCGCTCTTCAGCCCCGCCAGGAGGGCGGCGCGATCCACGAGGTCACCCCGCGCGACGTTCACCACGAACCCGCCGAGCGGGAGCGCGGCCAGCACCGCCGCATCCACGAGGTGGTGCGTCTCGGCGGTGCGCGGCACGGCCACGACCAGGACGTCGCTCTGGCGCGCCAGCGTGACGAGGCTCCTGGGACCGCCAACCCACACGACCCCTCGTGGCCGAGGAGCGGTCGCCCGTCGGCGCACGGCCCGGACGGTCATGCCAAGCGCGGCGCACCGCTTCGCCACCGCCCTGCCAATGCCCCCTAACCCTATCACCCCAACCCGGGTCTCCGCGAACTCCCGCACCCGGACACGACCATCGGTGAACACGTCTTTCGCCCAGTGCTGCTCCCGTTGCGCCCGCACCGCCGCGTGGAACCCGCGGAGGCAGAACCCGATGGCGGCGATCACCCAGTCGGCAATCGGCTCGGCGTGAATCCCGCGGGAGTTGGTGAGCCGTGCCCCCGTAGCCCGGAACGCCGGCGTGATGCTCCCGCCCACGCCTGCCGCTGCCGAATGGGCCCATCGCAGCGACGGCGCGGCGGCGCGCAGCACGTCGGGGGGAATCCCCCATCCCACGTACACCTCGGCAGCATGCGCGGCCGTGACCGCCTCCCCGCTCCCCACGCCACCATCTCCGTCGCTCGAGGCCGGGGTGTCGATCGCGACGACGTCCCACGCGTGGCCGAACGCCCGGCGCACCGACTGGATCACACCGGCCGGGATACTCCACACCGGCCGCGTGGACCCGAGATCGACGACCGCCCGGCGCCGCACGCCTCACTCCGGAACGGCGATGCGGTACGTCCCGGTGGCCCGCAGCAGCGCGAGGCGCGCTTGATCGTGCTGGTGGGTCTTGCCTCGTACCGTCACGGTGAGGAGCACACGACCCTCGCGTGCCGGCTCCGCGCGGAGATCCAGAATCGTGAGCCCGCACTCCCGGATGGTCGCTTCCGCTCGCTCCACCTGCTCCTCGCCGGTTGAGACTTCGACGGAGATCGTGGACTCGATCGCCCGCCGGCGCACGAACCCCTCCGCCCACCCCAACCCGCGCAGCACGAGCAGGATGAGCAGCGTGACGCCGACGCCGACGAAGATGTCGCCCGATCCCAACGCCACACCGATGGCCGCCACCACCCAGATCGTGGCCGCGCTCGTGAGCCCCGTGACCGAGCCGCGGGAGTGCAGAATAGCGCCGGCCCCGATGAAGCCGACGCCCGGAACGATTTGGGCGGCGATGCGTGCCGGATCGCCGCGGCCCCCGGCCATGACCAACGAGAGCTGCGTGAACAGCGCGGCGCCCACGCAAATGAGAATCGTGGTGCGGAGGCCGGCGGCCTTGCCGCGCAATTCCCGTTCGAGTCCCACGGCGCCGCCGCACAGGACCGCCAGCAGGATGGCACCCAGCAACTCGAGGTGCAGGGACTCGACGACAGTCGACCACGATTCACTCAGGGGCGTATGGGACCTCCAGCGGGGGAAGGAAGCCCATGCGTGCCCGCACCTCTCGCATCGTCTCCCGCGCGATGACGCGCGCGCGCGCCGCGCCATCGGCCAGAATCTCGCGCACGCGGCCGGGCTCCGCGTGCAGTGCGGCGGCCCGCTCCCGCATGGGGGCGAACGCCCCCGCGATGTGGTCCGCGAGCACGCGCTTGCAGTCGAGGCAGCCCCACTGCGCTCCGCGGCATCGTCCGGCCACGTCACGCACCGTCTCCGGCGGAGAGAAGAACTGGTGCAGCGCGTACAGGTTGCACTTCTCCGGATCACCCGGGTCCTTCTTCGTCACGCGCGCCGGGTCCGTCTTGGCCGGCCGGAGCCGCTGCCAGATCTCCTCGGGCGACTCGAGTATGCCGATCGTGTTGCCGAGGCTCTTGGACATCTTCGCCTCGCCGTCGAGCCCGAGAATGCGCTTCGCCGGGCCGACGTGCGCCTGCGGCTCGGGGAAGAACCCCTCGCCGTAGCGCGCGTTCCACTTGCGTGCGATCTCCCGCGTCAGCTCCACATGCTGCACCTGATCTTCGCCCACCGGTACGAGGTCGGCCTTGTAGAGCAGCACGTCGGCCGCCTGCAGGACGGGATAGTTCAACAGGCCGGCGAGCACGCTTTCTTGGCGCTGCGACTTGTCCTTAAATTGCGTCATGCGCTCAAGCTCACCGAGTGGCGTCACGGTCGTGAACGCCCAGGCCAGCTCGGTGTGCTCGAGCACGTGCGATTGCACGAACAGTATGGTGCGGGCCGGATCGATCCCGGCTGCGAGCAGGCCCACTGCCATCTCGAACGTGCGCGTCTCGAGTTGCTTCGGATCGTAGTCTTGCGTGATCGCGTGCAGATCCACGATGCAGATGATGCACTCGTGCGTTTCCTGGAGAGCGACCCAGTTGCGGACCGCGCCGAGGTAGTTGCCGATGTGGAGTTCGCCGGAGGGCTGGATGCCGGA
>CAYWNR010000454.1:0-3384 GCA_964459705.1 uncultured Gemmatimonadaceae bacterium
TTCGAGCTGGGTGAGCAGCGTGGAGAGCGTGTTCGCGGGCAGCACGGCGCGCGCCGCGACCTGGTAGCTCCAGAAGCGGAGCGTCCCAACGGCGGTGTCGGCTTCCATCGTGACCCGGAGGCCGCGGGTACCGACCGTGTCCGCGCCGAACCCGCCGGGCACCGCCCGGATCGACAATTCGACGCCCTCGGGCGTGCGTTGCACCACCCAATACCCGACGTGGTCGCCCACCCCAATCTCGGCGACGCTCAGCACCTCGAGGCCCGGTACCACCACGATCTCAGGAGCGGTCGCGTAGCCGGGCGGCACCACGATCGTCGCGAGCGTGGGGGCGGGTGGCGGCGTCACGACCGGCACGGGAGTGGTATCCACGGGAGTCACTGCGAGCTCCCGTGTATCCGGCAAAACGGCAATCAGGCTGTCGGGCACGGCGGGCACCACGCCGGCACCCGGGCGCCGCGCCGTGTCGGGCGGCGGGGCCGCGCGCGCGGTCTCCGACACCGCGTTGAAGCCAACCGGTCCGAACTGCGCCGTATCCGGGGACTGTGCGGCCGTGTCGCTCATGGCCGGTACGGGCGTGCTCGTTTCCGGTCCGGATGGAGGTTCCGCACCACCGCCGGAGAGGATCCCGGAAAACCACACGGCCGCCGCTCCCGCCACCACGATCACCACAGCGGCCACGATCATCATCGGCTTCCGATTGGATGCCGCTTCGCGGCGCCGCCGACCCACTAACACGTGACTACCCGAGGCTCGCGACGACGGCACCGCCGGCGGCTCGGCATCCCGTGGTCCCCCGCTCCAGTGCGTCTCGGGTTCGGTCCGGCTCGCGCTCGCGTGCGCCGGCTCCAACTCGACACGCTCAGGCTCAGGCTCAGCCTCAGCCTCAGCCTCAGGTTCGGGCTCGGGTTCGGGCTCGGGTTCGGGCTCTACCTCCCGCTCCCACGCCGGTTTCCGCCCAGGTTCAGGTTCCGCCGTCGACGCTTCCGCCGCCACCGCCTCGGGCTCCGATTCCGGCTCGGGTTCCGGTTCAGGTTCCGGTTCAGGTTCGGACCGCGTGAGCGCTTCCTCGAGCGCAGCCAACTCTTCGGCCGCGCGGCGCTCCGCCGCCTCCGCCTCCAGAGCCCGTTCAGCCGCCGCCGCCGCCGCCGCCGCTTCTTCCGCCGCCGCTTCCTCCACAGCAGCGGCCGCCGCCGCTTTGGCCGCCGCCTCATCCTCCGCGGCCTGCTCCTCCGCCCGCTCCTCCTCCGCGTCGGCCGCGTCTTTGGCGGCGGACTCGTCTTCGATCGAGAGGAACATCAGCCCATCGGCCACCCCGGGCGCCGGCCCCTTGTCGTCCACCGCCTCATCCGGCAGCCCGAGCACATCGCGCTCTTCATCTCCGGACGCACGCTGTCGACCGAGCGCGTCCACCATGGACGACGTGATCCCGTGGTCCGGCGGCGGGGCGGCGGCGGGTGGGGGCGGCTCCGGCGCTGGTGGCGGTGACGCGGGACCGGCACGTGCCGTCAACAGACTGAGGCCGCTCTCCACCAGCGCCCGAGCAGCGATGTCGCTGCCTTCATCCGCGACCCCGGCCAGGAGGGACGCGACGTCCTGGCGCGACTGCTCGCGCGCGTATTCGCCAATCACCTCGGCCGCCGCCGCCGCGTGGCCATGCAGCAACAGCTCGTTTCCAAGGTCGATCGCGATCGCCTGCTGAGCCGGGTCGGCGCCGCGGATCTTGCGCACCAGCGCCCGGATGCTGCGACTGGAGCCGGCGCGCGCATAATGCACCGCGGCTTCGCGGTAGTTCGACACCGCCGTGCTCGTATCACCCTGCTTCACCGCGAGGTCACCCACCTTGACGTAGAGCGGCAGCTCCGCGATCAGGGCCGGCGTCCCTTCGAGGTGCTTCAGGATGTGTCCGTAGATGGCTAGCGCCTTGGCGAGCTCACCCTCTTGCTCGAGTGCGCGTGCCCGCTCCTTCAGTTCGGAGACCTTGGCCACGTTCGACTCCCTCGGGCGGTCACGCAGGGTGACCGAAAGAACTCGTCCCTCCGTGGAGAGAAGGTATGAAGCTTCCGAGAGCGCGCAACCCGAGGCGGCCCGGCGGCGATGCGGTCGCGCTCACCGCGCGCCGTCCGCCTCGCGCTCCGTCGCGAACAGCCTGCCGGTCCGCACCTCCTTCGCGATGCGGTCGAGGTCGTATACCTGATCCAGGGCCGCTTCGATGGCACGCACGTCCACCATCACGTTCCGCCCGCGCTCGGGCAGATAGATGAACGCGCGCGACAGCCCCTCGATGTTGCGGTCGAAGTTCAAGCCGACCAGGTGCAGGTCCGGCGTAATGGCTGGCGATCCCGAGTTCCCGCCATAGCTGTCCGTCGTCGAGATGAAGTTGAGCGGGGTCGCCAGATCCAGCCCGGCGGGGGGCGCGCGCCATCGCTCCGGCAGGGCCCATTCGCTGCTCTGCCCATGGGCGGCGTTCAACTCGTACATCCCATAGAAGGTCGTGTACACCGGTGCGAGCGTGCCGTTGTACTCGTACGGAAGCACCCGCCCATCGGTGATCCGCGGTGACGAGCTGGCATCCGGCGGGACGTCGGTGCCGTATACCTCGTAACGCGCGCGCCCGAGCTCGGCCGCCAACGCGTTCTCCAGGTCCGCCACGGCATCCACGTGGCGCATCACATCGCGATACGCCGTTGCGAAGACCCGCGCGAAGGCGACGCCCGGATCGGCGTCGGGTAGGGTGCCGCTGGCGAGCGCCCGCGCAAGGCGCGCCGAGTCGCCGAGGACCGAGTGCGTGAGGAGCGCCGCCGCCGCATCCTCGGGGGTGCCCCCACCCAAGGCCGCCTGAGTCACGGGATGGTCCGGCCCTAAGTACCGACGCACGTCCACGAGTCGGGCCACCAAGAGGGCGCGTTCGAGCGCCGGGGGCTTGCTACCCTTGATGCCAACCGTCCCGGATCCGTCCAAGAGCAACGCCCCCAACGCGGAGAGCCGAAGCTCGAAGCCCGAGACGGAGGACGTGTCCGTCATGCGGAGGGACGCCGCGACCATCGGGCCGACAGCGCGCTTGGCCGCCTGGAGCGTCGCGATGCTGTCGAGCAGTCCGCCGTAGCGCACGCTCCACTCGGGACGCTCGGCGATGGCCGCCCGGAGTTGCCGCTCGGCATCCCGTTTCCGAGCCATGATCTCGGGCGTGCGCAGCCCGTCGAGCCGCCCAGTCTGGGCTTTGAGGCTGTTCGACAGGCTGAACATGCGGTTCCGCAAATTGATCGCGTCGCCGGTGGCCGGGTCGACCTCGTAGAAGGCGCGCATGGCCGAGAGCCGCTCGTCGAGGTTCGCGACCAACGCGGGCACCTGGACGTCGCGCTGGTACTCGAGCTGTGCCACGGT
>CAYWNR010000455.1:0-3383 GCA_964459705.1 uncultured Gemmatimonadaceae bacterium
GTGGTCGTCGTGGCGCTCGGAGTCGGCGCCAATACGGCGGCGTTCTCGGTGGCGGACTTCGTGCTGCTGCGTCCATTGCCGCTACCCCACCCGGACCGCCTCGTCAAGGTGTGGGAGCGCACACCGCAGTACGCCCGCATGGAGTTGTCGCCGCCCAACTACCGGGACTGGAAGGCCATGAACGCGTCCTTCCAGTCGATGGCCGCGATTAACAACACCGCGGTCAACCTGGTGGGCGCGGGCGAGCCCCGGCGGCTCACGGCGGCCGCGGTCTCCCCCGAGTTCTTCGCGGTGCTCGGAGTCTCACCGATCCTCGGACGGGTATTCGCGCCGGCCGACAGCGCCACCACCGACGCGCGGACCGTCGTGCTGTCGCACGACCTCTGGCGCTCGCAGTTCGGCGGCGACGCCGGCGTGCTCGGCCGCGCCGTCGACCTCAGCGGGACACCGTACCAGGTGATCGGCGTGATGGGAAGCGGGTTCTACTACCCGAGCCGCGAAACGCAGCTCTGGATACCGCTCTCGATCAGTCAGGAGGATGGCCTCGACCGGAGCAACAACTTCCTCCACGCCGTGGCGCGCTTGAACGACGGCGTGACGCTGGACCAGGCTCGGGCCGACCTCGGGGTCGTGGCGGCGCGACTCGCGCGCGAGTATCCGCGAGCCAACGCGAGGACGGGGGCGACATTGCTCCTGCTGCAAGACGACGTGCCCCGGAACGCCCGCTTGTTATTGCTCGCGCTGTGCGGCGCGTCCCTCTGCATCCTGCTGCTCGCGTGCGCGAATCTAGCCAACCTGCTGCTGACACGCGCCGCCGCCCGAGAGCGGGAATTGGCGGTACGGGCGGCGCTGGGCGCCGGCCGCGAACGCCTGGTGCGCCAGATGGTCACCGAAAACGTCGTGTTGGCCTTCGTCGGAGGCACGGTGGGCGTGCTCGTGGCCGTCCTGGCCGTCCCGTTGCTCGCGCGTCTCGTGCCCACCACGCTCCCGATCGCCGAGGGCCCTACGGTGGACCTCCGCGTACTGACCCTCGCCGGCCTGTTCACTGCCCTCACGGGCCTGGGGTTCGGATTGATTCCCGCCCTGCGTGTCGGCGGCCGCGGCGGCCTGGACGCGCTCCGCGAGGGCGCGCGAGCGGGCGGGCGGCGTCAACCGCTCCGCGCCGCCCTCGTCGCCATCGAAGTCGGCCTGTCCGTGGTCCTGTTGGTCTGTTCGGGTCTCCTGCTCAGGGCTGTGTGGCGCGTGCAGGCCACCGATCCCGGCTTCCGTGCAGACGGAGTGCTCACGGTGCGCACCGCGCTCCCGAGACCCAAGTACGACAGCACGGCACGACGGAACCAGTTCTACACGCAGGTGCTGACCGGTGTGAAGGCGCTGCCGGGCGTCGAGCGCGCGGCGTTCATCAGCTTCTTGCCCATGGAGATGACGGGCGGGATCTGGCCGGTGGTGATGCATGGCGACGAAGCCGTACGCGAGGCGGGCAATGCCGCAAGCCTGCGGTTCGTCACCCCGGGCTTCTTCGCGACGCTCGCCATTCCCATTCTCCGGGGCCGGGACGTGGAGCAGAGCGATACGTTCGACCGCCCGTTCGTGGCGGTGGTGAGCAACTCGTTCGTCCAACACTACTGGCCCAATGAAGACCCCATCGGCAAGCGCTTTCGCTTCGCCTTCAACGACCGCACGGTGGTCGGCGTCGTGGGCGATATCCGGGTGCGGGGACTCGAAGGTCCCAGCGAGCCTCAGGTGTACCTGCCACACCAGCAGATACCCGATATTGCCCTGAACTTCTACGACCCCAAAGACCTGGTGATTCGATCGTCGGTGCCCCCGGCGGATTTGCTTCCCGCCATCCGTCAGATCATCCGCTCGGCCGATCCCGAGCAACCCATCTCGCACGTGCAGCCCCTCCAGAACGTCGTCGAGAGTCAAACCGCGTCGCGCCGGGCACAGCTCCGCGTGCTCGTGGCCCTAGCCGTCATCGCGCTGCTGCTGGCGAGCGTGGGCATTCATGGGCTGCTGGCATTTACCGTCTCGCAACGCCGCCAGGAAATTGGCGTACGCCTGGCCCTGGGAGCCGAGCCACGCGGCATTGTGCAACTCGTGGTGCGCGAGGGACTGCTGCTCGCGGTACTCGGCGTCATTCCGGGGATCGTCGGTGCCTACGTGGCCGCGCGCGGGATGAGCGCGCTGTTGTTCGGCGTGGATCCGGGCGATCCAGTCACTGTCGCCGGCGCCGCGGGCCTGAGCATCCTCATGACCCTGGTTGGGTCGTTGATCCCGGCGCTGCGCGCTGGGCGAGTGAGCCCGATGGCGGTGATGCGGGCGGAGTAACGACGGGAGCGACGGGAACGACGGGAGGCCCTCCTTGGCGCCCATCCCGTCGTTCCCGTCGATTCACCGAGCCCGCCTCGCTAACTTCTCCCCATGAAAGTCGGTCTCGTAGGCTTCGCCGGTTCCGGCAAGACCACCGTGTTCAATACCATGACGGGGCTCGCCGTCCCCGTCGGGTATGGCGGTGAGCTGCGGCTCGGCACGGTGAAGGTCCCCGACGAGCGCATCGACGCGCTGAGCACGGTCTTCACTCCCAAAAAGACCACGTACGCCGAGATCGTCTTCTGTGACGTGCCGGGCGAGCATGGCGCGGACCACAAGGGACTGTCGCGCAAAGCGCTACAGCAGATCCGCGATCAGGAAGTGCTCTGCCTGGTGCTCCGGGCCTTCCCCAACCCGGCGCTCGAGGGCGACCCCGACCCAGCCGCCGATCTCGAGTCGTTCCACACCGAGTGCCTGCTGTCGGACCTCGACCTCGTCGAGCGCCGCCTGGAGCGGGCCAAGAAAGACAAGCCGGAGGCGATGGAGCTGGCGGCCTTCGAGTTGATGAAGGCCACCCTGGAGCAGGAGCTCCCGATTCGGTCCCTCCCGCCTGAGGCGCTGAACCGCGACTACCTCCGGGGCTACGGCGTGCTGACGGATCGTCCGCTGCTGGTCGCGCTCAACCGGAGCGAGCAGGAAGCGGCCGAGCCGCTCCCCCCTGCCCTGGCCACGCGCCTCACACAGCTCAGCGCCGCGGGGCTGGTCCTCTCGGCCAGCGTCGAGGCCGAGATTGCGACCATGGAACCGGCCGACCGCACGGCGTTCCTCGAGGACTTGGGGCTCGCCGAGTCGGCACTGACGCGGTTCATCCGGACCGCGCATGGCCTGATGGACCTCATCTCGTTCTTCACGGTGGGGCCGGACGAAGTCCGAGCCTGGCCTATCCGCCGCGGCACCAAAGCCCGCCAGGCTGCGGGCCGCATCCATTCAGACCTGGAACGCGGCTTCATTCGCGCCGAAGTGATCCCCTACGAGACGTTCAAGCAGTTCGGGTCCGAGCAGGCGGTGAA
>CAYWNR010000456.1:0-3383 GCA_964459705.1 uncultured Gemmatimonadaceae bacterium
TTGCGCACGATGCGCTCCATCATGCGGTCGCTGTAGAACAGCCCGTAGTTGATCCCGTCGTAGTTGCCGGTCCCTATCGTCCACGAGCCACCGGTGACATGCATGACGGCCGCGTTTCCCATCAGGGTGTCCGCCTCGAGCAGGTAGTCCGACACCGCCGGGAAGAACACGTACTCCGCGCCCTCGACGTCGAACGGGAACTGGATGTCCACGCCGAACAGGTCGTGCAACTCCTCTTCCAAGAAGTTGCACGTGTCCTTGAGCCCGGGCACCGGAATGGCCGATGTATTACCAACGCCCTCGAGCTGCTCACGCACCGCGACGAGCAGGGCCTTGGGGATGATGTCGATCTCGGCCAGCACCCAGCGCGCCAGATGGGTTACCAGCGCATGGTCGATGCCCATGGGACAGCTGGCCTTGCAGCGCCGGCACGCGGTGCAGCGGTAGTACTCTTCCGCCATCTCGTCGATGTGCGCATCGGTCAGCTCGAACCCGCCGAAAAGCCTCGCCCGGGTGACACCCGCGGTCGTGAAGTAGCGGCGGTAGACCCGCAAGAGCAGGTTCGACCGCCGGCACGGGATGTCCCGCGGATCGTGCGTGGCCTCGTATAGCTGACAGGACGCGGCACACCGGGCGCATTTGGCGCTCAACCGCGCGTAGGTCTCCAGCGCAGGGCCGTAGTTGGCGTGCTCGAGGATCGCCGCGAAGGCCTCCAGAAAGCGTCGCGGCCGGTCCGCGCCCTCGACGGCCTTCGGCTCTACGTGAAAGCTGTATCTCTCTTTGGCAGCCACGGCGCTCTCAACTCCCTATCCATGTCGATCGGTGGACGGTCCCACACGACCGGATTTCACGGGTTCGGACTCCGCGGTCAGGCGGCCCCGGAGGAAGAGATCCAGGAGATCGTCGACGGTTCCGGAGACCCACGAAATGACGCGGATCCCACTGGCGCGGAGGGCGTCCTCGTAGACCCCCTGAACGCCGCCGCAGATGATCGTGTCGACCTCCTCATCACGGAGCAGGCGCACGCGATCGAACGGATCCCGGCTGCGAAGGGGAAAATCGAACTGATCGACCACGGCGTCCGCGCGGACCGTGAAGATGGCCATCGTCGCGCAGTACTCGAAGCACGGCGCCACGTGTTCGCCCATTCGCGGAATCGCGATTCGCACGTCCCCTCCGACGAATTACCACTACCTCTCAAGGCAATCGCCGGACCACTCGTTCTCGGGGGCGAATCGTGCTGCTAACAGGCGGAGGGGAATCAGGTTACACGAGAGGACGAACGACCGTACGAACGCCTTCGTGTTTCGCATCTGGAACGTGGTTCTTGTTTCAGCGTTTCAGTTCTGCAACCTCTGGGGACTCAGAGATCATCGACCCGAAGGCCATGCTTCTGCATCTTCCGCCACAGCGTCGTGCGACTGATGCCCAACTCCTGGGCGGTTCGCCCCAGGTGTCCACCGTTTCGACGCAGGGTCAGGCGAATGGCGTTCGCCTCGCTCCCTTCGAGCGGCCGAGCGGCTTCCGGTGACACCCCACTCCCCGGCGCGCGTGCCCGGGTCGTGATGTCCTCCGGCATATGCGCGACATCAATCAGTCCATTGCGACTGAGTACGAAGCAGTACTCGATGATGTTCTCCAGCTCGCGCGCGTTGCCGGGGAAATCGTACCGCATGAGGATTTCCATCACGGCGGGGGTCACGCCTTGAATCTGTTTCCCCTGCTTGGCATTGAAGCGCTGAATGAAGTGCTCGACCAGGAACGGAATGTCCTCGCGACGCTCGACCAAGGGCGGAACGGTCAGACGCACCACCGCGAGCCGGAAGTACAGGTCGTCCCGAAACCGGTCGGCCGTCACGAGGTCCAGCAGCTTCTGGTTCGTGGCCGCCACCACGCGCACGTTGGCCCGCAGCGGCCCGACGCCGCCGAGGGGCTCGTATTCCCGCTCCTGGAGCAGCCGCAGCAGCTTGATCTGAATTTCGGGTGGGAGGTCCCCGATCTCGTCGAAGAACACCGTGCCGCCCTCGGCCCGAGCGATCCGTCCGAGCTTGTCCTGTTTGGCGTCCGTGAAGGCTCCCCGCTTGTAGCCGAACAGCTCCGACTCCACCAGGGCGGGGGGCAGCGTGCCGCAGTTCACGACGACGTAGGGCTGTTTCCGCCGCGGGCTCATGTTGTGAATCGCGCGCGCCAGCAGCTCCTTGCCGGATCCACTTGGCCCCTCGATCAGCACGGTGCTCTCGCTCCCGGCGACGTCCGGGAGGATCGCGAAGATCTTCTGGAAGGCTTCGCTCTTGCCGATGATGTCTTCAAAGCGGTAGCCGCTCTGGAGCTCGCGCCGCAGCTGCTCGATGGTGGACAGGTCTCGGAACGTCTCCACCGCGCCCATGAGCGACCCATCTTCGGAACGCAGCACCGCACTGCTGATGCTGATGGGGATCGAGCGACCGCGCTGATTCAGAATGGAGGCGGGTTGGTCGATGACCTCACGACCGGTCTCGAACGTGCGCCCAATGGCACAGCCGCTCTCGCAGATGTTGGCGTGGAAGACCTCCGAACAGCGCTTGCCAATGGCGCGCTCGGCGGGCACACCCGTGATGCGTTCGGCGGCGTGGTTGAACGAGGTGATGCGAAAGTCGCGATCGACCGTGAACACACCGTCGGCGACGCAGCGTAGCACCGTCTGGAAGAACCGACTGCTCTCGCTCGGTTCCATGATCCCCTCCACCCCTCACATTCCCGAACGTCACCTCGACGGGTGTCTGGACGCTCGGAACCTCACTCACGAAAGGTACAGCCGAGCACCGGCGAACGGGCCCATTGCACCGCCCCCGTCGCCCTCCCTCCCAGGGCTTTCCACCGACCTTGCCGACCCTCCGACAGGCGCCTAGAGTCCGAGGCACCTCAGCCGCGTTCGAGGCGATCGAGCCGATGTCCACGACGCCGACCTCCAGTTCCGCCATCGTCTACCTCGTGGGCGCCGGTCCCGGCGACCCGGGGTTGGTAACCCTCCGCGCCGTCGAGTGCCTCCAGCGGGCGGATATCGTCCTCTACGACTATTTGGTGAACCCCGCCGTCCTCGAGCACGCCGCGCCGAGTGCGGAACTGCTGGCGCTCGGTCGTCCCGGAACCGGCCGCGCGCTGTCCCCGGACGCCATCACCGCCCAGATGGTAGCGCACGCCAAGGCCGGCCGAACGGTCGTTCGATTGAAGGGCGGCGATCCCTCGGTGTTCGGGCGCGGCGCGGACGAGACCACCGCGCTGCGGAATGCGGGCGTTTCGTTCGAGATCGTCCCCGGCGTCACCACCGGGCTGGCGGTGGCGGCCTACTGCGAGATTCCCATCACCCAGCAGGACGACGCGTCGGCCGTCGCGCTGATTGCCGG
>CAYWNR010000457.1:0-3383 GCA_964459705.1 uncultured Gemmatimonadaceae bacterium
GCCGATAGCCGATAGCCGATAGCCGATAGCCGATAGCCGATAGCCGATAGCCGAAGGCCAGAGTACTCAAGCCGCGCGGGACGGCAACCCCAGTCCGTGAACCCGGCGTCCGCCTCCCACCACGTCCGGTCGCCCGTCCCTCCTCGATGGCGCGTCCGCCACGCTTGCGATACCATTCGGCGCCCAGTTTTCGGAGTCTGCTCATGCGCCTTCCCGCCTTCGTCGTCCTGACGGTCCTCGCCGCACCCGCACTCCTCACCGCTCAGACCCAGGGCGTCCAGCACGGGGTCCGGCCCCAGCGGCTGGTCATCCGTAACGCCACGGTGGTAGACGGCAACGGGACGCCGGCTCGTGGTCCCATCGACATCGTGATCGAGGGGAACATGATCGTCGATCTGGTGCCCCTCGACCCCGTGGCCGTGCAGCGGGGTACGGCTCGCCGTCCCCAAGGTGACGTCCAAATCGACGCGACCGGGAAGTACGTCCTCCCGGGACTGATCGACGCCCACGCCCATTTGCAAAGCAACCGCTCCGGACACTCGCTCGGCGGCTACGACTACGTGTTCAAGCTCTGGCTCGCGAACGGGATCACCACGGTGCGTGAAGTGGGCCCGGAATCGGATACCGGAATCGTGCGTCTCCGCGACGAGAGCGCGCAGGGGAAGATCGTGGCGCCACGGCTCTTCGCCTACCCGATGCTGACGCAGCCACCCGCGCCGAAGAACGCGGCGGAGGCACGCGCCCGGGTCCGGCACTTCAAGGAGATCGGCGCCGATGGTGTGAAGCTCCTCGGGGTGGAACGCGACGTCATGGCGGCCGCGGAGGACGAGGCGCACAAGCTCGGCCTGCGGGTGGCGCACCACGTGGGCGTCGAGGAGACCAACGCGTGGGACGACATCAAGTTCGGGACCACGAGCATCGAACACTGGTACGGGATCCCCGACGCCGCCATTCCGGACCTGCGGCAGCACTTCCCCAGCGACTACAACTACCTGAACGAGACGGATCGTTTCCGCTGGGCCGGCCGGTTGTGGCGTGGAGCGGATCCTACGCTGCTCGACTCGGTGCTCACGTCCATGGTGAAGGCGAACGTCGCCTGGGTCCCCACGCTCGACATCTACGAGGCCAGTCGCGACCTCCAGCGGGCGCAGAACCAGCCCTGGTTCAAGGACTACCTCCACCCGTCGTTGGAGTGGTACTTCCGGCCTGACCCGGCCAACCACGGCTCGTACTTCATCGGCTGGAGCTCGACCGACGAGGTCTACTGGAAGGAGAACTACCGCATCTGGGAGGCAGCGCTGCGCGCGTTCGAGCGCAAAGGCGGCACGATCGGCTGCGGCGATGACGCCGGGTTCATCTACCAGATGTACGGCTACGGCCTCATCCGTGAGATGGAACTGCACGCCGAAGCGGGCTTCCATCCTCTAAAGATCATCCAGCATTGCACCGGCAACGGTGCCAAGATCCTCGGCCAGCAGGACCACCTGGGACGGGTGCGCGCCGGTTGGCTGGCCGACGTCATCGTGGTGGACGGCAATCCGCTGGAAAACCTCAAGGTGCTCTACGCCGGCGGCACGACGGCACTGCGCGACGGCAAGGAAGTGCGGACCCACGGAGTCGAATGGGTGATCAAGGACGGGATCCCGTATGACGGTCCCCGGCTGTTGCGGGAGGTGAAGGCAATCGTGGATGAAGCGAAGAGAGGCGGGTAGGCGGCTAGGCGGTTGGGCGGCTAGGCGGACAGCAACGAGCGGCGTCGAAAAGGACGCCGCTCGTCGCTTTAGCGACAGCAGCCGAGCCGCCGCTTCAGCGGCGGATACCCGAGCGAAAGCCTCGGAGAATATCTTGGCGCCGGTGGGACGGCTCCACGCGACATCCGTACCAAGCCTCAGACAATGTTCAATGCCGCTTCACGACGGGCGCACCATCATCTGGGATCCTGGAGGAGGAACGACGATATGCGGTACCTCATCACGGTCCTGCTGGTGGCTGCGATGCTCGGTTGTCAGCGGCAGCCGGTGACCATCGACGCGGCGCAACTCGCGGCCTTCGCGCCCCTGCCGGCATCCGTTCCCTCGGAGGCCAACCCGGCAACGCCGGCCAAGGTGGACCTCGGCTGGCGGCTGTATTACGAAACGCAGCTTTCGGCCGACGGTAGCCAGTCCTGCAACTCGTGTCACCTGCTCGACGCCTATGGGGCTGACGGGAAGCCCGTGAGCACCGGCGTCACCGGGCAACAGGGAGGGCGCAACGCTCCCACGGTCTACAACGCTGCCGGACACATCGCGCAGTTCTGGGACGGCCGCGCACCGGACGTCGAGGAACAAGCCAAGGGTCCGATTCTCAATCCGATCGAGATGGGGATGGCGACGTCGGCGGACGTGTTGGCACGTCTGGCGAAGCTTCCGGGTTACACCGACGCGTTCAAGGCCGCGTTCCCCGACGACCCGAAGCCGGTGAGCTACGACAACCTCGGCCGCGCGATCGGCGCGTTCGAGCGCCAACTGCTCACGCCATCCCGGTGGGACACGTACCTGGAAGGCGACCAGAACGGTCTCACCCGCGAGGAGAAGCAGGGGCTCAAGGAGTTTCTCAACGCTGGTTGCCAGGGCTGCCACAACGGCCCGTACCTGGGCGGGCGTCTCTTCCAGCGCATGGGCGTGGTCACGCCGTGGCCAAACGAGAACGACGTGGGTCGGTTCGCGGTCACACAGAATCCCGCGGACAGCATGGTGTTCAAAGTTCCGAGCCTGCGCAACATCGTGAAGACGGCACCCTACTTCAACGCGGGTCAGGTTACGGCGTTGGATGATGGTGTGCGCCTCATGGGACGACACCAGCTGGGTGTCGAGCTGAGCGACGCCCAGATTGCCTCGATCATCGTATTCCTTGGCGCGCTGACGGGCGACGTGCCTGGCAAGTACATCGTGCCCCCGCCACCGTTCGGCGGCGCGACGGGGGAGCGCTAGGGGATACGTCCGAGAGGAACGGCGGTTAGGCGGTTAGCAACGAGCGGCGTCGAAAAGGACGCCGCTCGTCGCTTTAGCGACAGCAGCCGAGCCGCCGCTTCAGCGGCGGAACTCCGCGACCCCGGCGGCTTCTGTCCGTCTCTGTCCCTCCCGATCCGTCTCTGTCTGTCCCCATCCGTCTCTGCCCCTCCGCTCCTTCATCTCGCCCCAATCGCCGTCTCGGTTCGCCCCTTGCTGATGGGATCCCCGCACCCTATATTGTGCATATGCACATTATGAGGTAGCCCGTGCCCCGTCCCCGCAAGCCGCGCCGGTGCCGCGCGTTCGATGGTGATTCGGTCTTCAAGCCACGCAGCATTCCCATGACCGATCTCGAGCGCGTGGACCTCCAACTCAGCGAGCTCGAGGCCATGC
>CAYWNR010000458.1:0-3378 GCA_964459705.1 uncultured Gemmatimonadaceae bacterium
CCGCCACCGAGAACGCCGCCGTATTGGCGCCGACTCCGAGCGCCACGACGACCACGGCCGTGAGGGCAAACCCGCGAGCGTGGCTCAGTGTGCGGGCGGTGTAGCGCAGGTCCTGGCGCAGTACTTCCCAGTGGACGGCGAGCGCGCTCGGTACGATGTCCGCCACGGCTTCGAGCAGCAGACCGATGCCGGCGAGCAGGCCGGGCGCGGCCGACCGCCGCTCGACGAACACGGCGCACATGTCGTCCCCGAAGTCGATGCGGAACGACTTGGGATACAGGTGGAGCAGCGCGCGGTAGAAGCGTGTCATGTCGCTCGGGGCATGAGACCGGCCCCCTTGGCCAGCCGGACGAGCTGGGCGAGCCGGCCGGCCTCCGCGCGCGCCACCGCCGTGCCGAGTGGAGTGATCCGGTAGTAGCGGCGGCGAGGATCGCTGCGGGGGGCGTTGGGCTTCTTCGGCTCGGCGATCAGGCCCTGCTCGAGCAATCGCTGGATGGTGCGATACAGCGTTCCCGCCGAGAGCCGCAGCGCGCCGTCGGTGCGCGCCTCCACGTCCTGGATGATGCCGTAGCCGTGGCGGTCGGCCGCGGCGAGGGCGACCAGGATGTGGAACGTGGCCGGCGGGAGCGGGAGCAGGGCGGCGATGTCAGCGGGGTCGGAGGGCATACGATTACTATATCCACTATGGATATATTGTCAATGGGTATAGGGGCGGACCCGGCGGACCCGGCGGACCCGGCGGACCCGGTGGACTCGGCGGACTCGGCGGTCGAGGCGGTCGGGGCGGTCCCGGGCGGTGGCTCCGTTCGTATTTTGGGGATCATGCTTGTTGCTCTCCGCAGAACGGCTATCTCCTTGGTGGTCCTGGGCGCGGCGGCGTGCCGAACCGGCGCGCCGGCTCCGGCACGGACGGGTGCTGCTCCGCGCCTTGTGCCTGCCGTTGCCCGGTACGACCCGGCGCACGATCTGGGGCCGCTGTTTCAGGCGGTGCAGTTGGCGGGATTCTTTCCGGATTCCAAGACGTTCGTTGACGCCCACCCGCTCGAGGCGCCGGCCGAAATCGAGGCGCGGTACTCGTCGTCGCGTGACGATCCGGGATTCAGCCTGCGGGCGTTCGTGACGCGGCACTTCGCGTTGCCGCAACAACAGGAAACCGGCTTCCACACCGATACCACGCAGACCATGGAGCAGCACATCCGCGGGCTGTGGCCCGTGCTGACCCGGGGTCCTCCTCCCGACACGGCCACGGTGCGCTCGTCGTTGATTCCGCTGCCGGAGCCGTACGTCGTTCCCGGCGGCCGGTTCCGTGAGGTCTACTACTGGGACTCCTACTTCACGATGCTCGGCCTGGTCGAGAGCGGGCGCACCGATCTGATGCGCAGCATGCTGGACAACTTCGCCTACCTCATCGAGACGCTCGGCCACATTCCCAACGGCAACCGGACGTACTACGTGAGCCGCAGCCAGCCGCCCTTCTTCGCGGCGATGGTCGGACTGTACGCGCGCGCGACGGATACCACGAACGCCCTCCGCTACCTCGATGCACTCGAGCGCGAACATGCCTTCTGGATGGACGGTGCCGACACGCTGAGGCCAGGCCACGCGTACCGCCGCGTCGTGCGACTACGCGACGGTGCGATGCTCAATCGGTACTGGGATGATCGCCCCGAGCCGAGACCGGAGTCGTTTCGGGAGGACTACACGTTGGCGCAGACGCTGCCCATGGGACAGCGGGCGGCGCTCTATCGCAACATCAGGGCGACGGCGGAAAGCGGCTGGGATTTCTCGAGCCGGTGGATGCGCGATCCCGAGGATCTGCGGACGCTGGAGACGACGGCACTGGCCCCGGTTGACCTCAACAGCCTGTTGTATCACGCCGAGACGCTAATCGCTGCGTTGCGGAGGTTCCGGGGGCACGGGGGAGACTCCGCAGTCGCGGCGCGATTTGCGGCGACGGCGGACGCCCGACGGCGGGCGCTGCTTGCGGTCGCCTACGATTCCGCGAGTGGGTTCTTCTATGACGTCCGTTGGGCAACCGGCGAGCGCGTGACCGATCGGCCAACGCTTGCCGCCGCGGTGCCGCTCTACTTCGGACTGGCCACGCCGGAGCAGGGCAGGGCCGTGGCCGCACGCCTCGAGCGCGACTTCTTGCGACCCGGCGGGTTCGTCACGACGCGCATCACGTCGGGTCAGCAGTGGGACGCGCCAAACGGCTGGCCGCCGCTGGAGTGGATGGCCATCGAGGGCGTGCGCCGGTACGGGCGCGCGGATCTGGCCGATACGGCCCGCGATCGGTGGCTGGCTCTCAATCGGCGCACGTATCGCGTGACGGGCCGGATGATGGAGAAGTACGACGTCGTGAACCTCGGGCGCCGAGCGGGCGGTGGAGAGTATCCGACGCAAGACGGGTTCGGGTGGACGAACGGGGTCGTGCTGGCGTTGTTGCGGCGCTAGGGGGGGGCAGCGTCGGGTTCCCCGCTATTGGCGGACCCGTCATGTCCAGTCGGCGAGTGAACTCACCGCTCGGCGTCCGGGCAGACGCCATCCTGATACAGGGTGATCGGCCGAGGGAGGCACGGAGCCGCGCGCGTTGCTCGGGTCCGCGAGTGAACTCGCGGCTGGGCCTCTGCAGGTAAACCGGCGTCCCCCCACAGCCGCTTCAGCGGTAAATCCCGAGTGGCGAGTTCACTCGCCGGCTCGCCGCGCCAGGGCCTCCACTCGCCGACGGGACAGCTGCCCGATCAGGGGACCGGACTTCCTCCTCCGAGGCCCATCCCCGCAAGTAGCCGCTGGAAACGCGGATCCCCGCGAATCGGGTCGAGATCTGGATCGGCGACGAGGTCCGGGAGCGTCTTGTAGAACGCACGATTTGCACGCACCCGCTCGAGCGCGTCCATCGCGGCGTCGCGACGTCCGACTCGCAACTGCAGGCCCGCGCCCATCATGGCGGCCTCGCCATCGCTCCCAGGCCCGTTTGATTGGGCTGCCTCGGCCAGGGCCCGCCACACGGCGGTTGCTCCCCCGCGCCGGTACAGCGCCGCCACGGAGTCCGCGTTCCGTGGGGGGCCGGGGAATCCGGCGAGAAACGCCGCTACGGCCGAATCTGGATGACCCGTGACCCAGTACAACGAGCTGAGATTGAGGTGTGCCATGGGGAGATCTGGATTCAGCTCGAGCGCGCGTTGAAACTGCGTTTTGGCCTCGTCGAACCTCCGCGCGAAGTAGAGCATCCGGCCCACACTCCAGGCGATGACCGGTGAGAGCGGATCGAGCCGTTCGGCGCGTCGCGCCTCGGCGATCGCGCTGTCGCCGAGTCCTCGGGTGGCGAGCAGCTCCGCATACCACTGGTGCCCCTGCGCGTAGCTCGGGTTCATGGCA
>CAYWNR010000459.1:0-3366 GCA_964459705.1 uncultured Gemmatimonadaceae bacterium
TATGGCATTCTACCAACTGAATTACGCCCGCGGACGGGGCGGAGTATGTCATGACTCCGCCCCGAGTGTCAAGCGATCGAATACGCTAGGACCCGACCGTGTAGCGCCACGCCGCGATGCCCTCCCCCACCGGGGTGAGCGCGAAGGGGACGACCCCGTCCGGGTCGAGCGTCTGCTGATCGGTCGTCATCGACGTCACCACTTTTCCGCTCTCGTCCAAGAACTCGAACGTCAGCGGGGGGACGGTGGTGGCTTCCGATTTCCGGTTGGCGATGATCCCGCGCACGTCGAATCCACTACCGGTCGGCTGGAACGTGCTGACTGTCACGTCAAAGGGCAGCGCGTTCCGGCGCTCGGCCACGGCGAGGGCCGAGTCTTGCAGTCCGTCGAGCCGGTACGACGCGAGGAGCAGGGTGAGCGAGGCGTAACTGGCCGGGTCAGCCGCGAGCAGACGGTCGAGAAGCGGCCGCATCTTGCGGCTCAACTCGCGCTGTTCGCCCTCCATCCGCGCCTTGGCCGAGTCGCTCCCCGCCTTGTCCGGCTCGATGTGGTTTGCCTGTGCCAAGTACGTGTTCGCCAGGTTGAACAACGCATCGCGGTAGTACGGGTTCTGCTTCAGCCCTTGCTCGAACAGTTGCGCGGCGCGCTGGAAGCGGTTGGCGCGGAACATTGCGACCCCGGCCGAAAAGAGCTCCCGGGTGGGCATCTTGTCCGCCATCATGAGCACGCTGTCGTACATCAGCATCGCTTCGTCGCCCTGTCCCGCCTCCTGCAACACCGTCGCGAGCCCGGTCAGGGCCTGCGGATCCGTGGGGTTGTCAGCTCGGAACCGGCGGTACCAGGCCGCCGCCGAGTCGTACATCTTCGCGATGTGGTAGAGGCGCGCGATGTTGAACGCGGACGTGTTGCGAATCTCTTGATACTGCTCATTCTCCGCGTTGAGGCTGTCCTGCGAGAGCTTGAGTGCCTCGGCGAAGTACTTCACCGCCGAATCCCGCTCCTGCATCCTGGCGTAGATCTGGCCCAGGTAGTAGAAGGCGGGGGGTTCCGAACGGTAGACGGAGTTGGCGAGTTGGAAGTCCGTGATTGCCCCGGGATCGTCGCCGTCGCTGACCTTGTTGACGCCGGCGTTCAGGAGCGGGACCCAGAGGCGCCGGCGGTGATCCCGGATATCCTGGGCGCAGTCCGGAAGCAAGCGCGCCGCGCGCGTAAACGCCGAATCGGCGCCGGGCAGATCCCGCATTGCCTCGTAGTACCGGCCGAGGAAATACCACGCCGAGCCGTTCTGGTCCTGCCCTTTCTGCGTGATGGCTTCAAGCAGAACCCGCTGGGCATCATTCAGGTGGCGAGGCGCCTCATCGGGCCGGCCCCGCGCCGCGGTCTGCAGGTACATCGCCCCGCTGTTGATCAGATAGTGGCTTCTGTTGACGTCGCATGTCGGCTGGGCGAAGCCGCGCCGTCCCCGCTGAGCTGCGGCCGGGACGGGGACCACCGTCATGCCGATCATCACGCCTGCTGCGAACACTCCGAGTTTCATGGATGCTCCTGGTTAAGCAACCCGTTTGCCATGTGGTCCTGCATGAGGGCCGCTGCGCGTACTTCCGCCTCGCGCGCCACCTCCCATGCGGGTTTGCCGAGGCGCTCAGCCGCCGCGGCGACATCGTCGAACTCCGCCTTCCAGCGCGGCCCGTCGGGACCGCGCCATACCTTGATTTGTACCCGATCCCCGCTGGATAGCTCCAGCGTGAACTTCCCGCGCGGCAGCGTCATCCGCGACGTGCGCGCCCGGCGCACGCCAGCGGTCGTGCTGTGGCGCAAGAGTGCGTGCGCGACCGCGTCCGCGCAATCGGCGGGCGCGAGCGCTTCGAAGCGAACGGCCATCCGGCCTTTCTTTCCCTGGACCGCCCACGTGAAACAGTCCACGGCCCCCGCGGCCCGTACGGCCGCGCGTACCGGCTCGACGTATTCGGGACTCAGGTCGTCGACATCCGTCGCGATCACCTCGAGCACACCCGCCTCGGCCGCTGGCTCCGCCAGCAGGATGCGCAGCGCGTTCGGATAGTTTGCCGGGTCACGACTCCCCGCGCCCCAGCCCGAGCGTACCAGGCGCCAGTACGCCGGCGGCGGTCCCTGCGACAGCGCTCGCAGCAGCGCGGCGCCCGTCGGGGTCGTTGCTTCCCCCGTGACCGGTCCGCCGTGCGCGACTTCCTGGCCCTCGAGCAACAGCGCGGTGGCGGGCGCGGGCACCGGCAACGTGCCGTGGGCCGCCTGCACCCAGCCCGACCCGAGCGCCACAGGAAAATGGTACACATCCTTCACGCCCAACTGCTCGAACCCCTCGATCGCGCCGATGATGTCGATGACCGCGTCGATGGCGCCGACCTCGTGCAGGTGCACCTCGGCCGCTGTCGTTCCATGCACGCGCGCTTCGGCCTCCGCCAGCAGCTCGATCGCCCGTACCGCCCGCACGCGTACCCAGTCAGACAGCGGGGCGGACTGCACGCGGGCCACGAGATCTGCGACGTGATGGCCGTGCGCGTGCCCATGGGCGTCGAGGTGCAGGTGCGCGTCGTCCGGATGTCCGTTTCCCACGAGAACCCGAACGTTCGTTGCGGAGATCGCCGCGCGCGTGACCCGTGACACGGTGACTCGCGCGTCCGCGATGCCGAGTCGCGCCGGCAGCCCTTCAAGCCACGTCTGCGGAGCGCCGGCGTCCACCAGCGCTCCCAGCAGCATGTCTCCGGAGATGCCGGCGGAGGGGTCGAGAATGGCGACTGGCATGTCAAATCCAGCTTACAAATATCGCCAGCCGTCACCGATAAAGCCAACCGGCTCCCGTGTTGAAAACCACCACACGTTCGTGGGCCTGAACGGCACCCGAACGCACCAACGCCTCCAGCGCCGCGACCGCCGCCCCGCCCTCCGGACACATGTCCAGGCCCACCTGGGCCGCGACGCGGTGCTCCCAGGCGACCAACGCATCGTCGGGAACCGCCACGGCGCTCCCGCCGGTGGCCCGGAGGCCACGCAGCACGAGTCGGCCCCCCAGCGGTCCCGGAACCCGGAGCCCACTGGCCACCGTCTCCGGCCGTTCCCAGGGCGTGGTCGTGTCCGCGCCCGTTTCGAAGGCGTGGACCACCGGGGCACACCCCGACGACTGCACGCTGTACAGGCGGGCCCGCGCCGTTTGGGGTAGCCATCCCGCGGCGCGCAGCTCGTCGAACGCCTTCCACATGCCGATCAGGCCCGTCCCACCGCCGGTGGGATACACGATGGCATCGGGCAGCTCCCACTCGAACTGCTCGGCGATTTCGAGGCCGAGGGTCTTCTTGCCCTCGATGCGGTAGGGTTCGCGGAGTGTCGAGA
>CAYWNR010000460.1:0-3357 GCA_964459705.1 uncultured Gemmatimonadaceae bacterium
CTCGCCGATGGGCCGGTAAAACACGGTCTCGATCCCCGTTCGGCCGACGGCCTGGTCGATGGCGCCGGGACGCTCGGCGGCCGGGATGTCGCGGAGCCGGACGATGAAGTCGAGATACTCCGAGACGAGCATGTCGGTATAGAGCGGATTGTTCTCGGGCAGATACCCGATGCGGCGCTTGGCCGCTCGGCCCGCGTCGTCGAGCAGCTCGCCGTCCATCCGAATGCTGCCCGCGTCGGGCTCCAGGTACTGCGTGATCATACGCATCGTCGTGGACTTCCCCGCCCCGTTGGGGCCGAGGAACCCGACGACCTCACCGCGATCCACCGAAAAACCGACGTCGCTGACGGCTGTGACGCTGCCGAAGCGCTTGGAAACACCGTCCAAGGAGAGAAGTGTCATGGCTGGGTCACCTATTGTCAGATAGCATGCGGACGAGATTCTACACCCGGTCCGCCGCGCGATTCAACCCCGTGGTACGAGCACGGCGGCGCCCGGGAACCGTCCCTCGCGTAAATCGTCGAGGGCCTCATTCGCGGCGGTATCCGGATAAATACGGATGTCGGTATGCACGGGTATCCTGGCAAGCTGGGCGAAAAACTCTACACCATCGGCCCGCGTCAGGTTCGCCACCGAGCGCACTACGCGCTCCTGCCAAAGGATGTCGTAGGAAAAGGCGGGGATCTCGCTCATGTGGATGCCGGCGCAGACGACCACGCCGCCCTTGTCCACGGCGCGGAGCGCGGCGGGCACGAGCGACCCGACCGGGGCGAACAGGATGGCGGCTCCGAGTGGCGCAGGCGCCGGCGCGTCGGAGCCACCGGCCCACTCCGCTCCCAGCCCGCGCGCGAACTCCTGCTTCTCCACGTCGCCGGGGCGCGTGAACGCGAACACGCGTCGTCCCTCCGCGCGGGCGATTTGCGCCACGATGTGGGCGGCCGCTCCGAATCCGTAGAGGCCGAGGGTCTCGACGTCGCCGGTGGCGCGGAGCGCGCGATGCCCTATCAGCCCGGCGCAGAGCAGCGGCGCCGCGTGGGCGTCGTCCACGGTCTCCGGCAGTGGGAAACAGTACCGCGCGTCCGCCACCACGTACTCGGCGTAGCCCCCATCCAGCGTGTAGCCGTGGAACCGCGCGCGGTCGCACAGGTTCTCGCGACCGGACGCGCAGAACGCGCAGACGCCGCACGTCCACCCGAGCCAGGGCACGCCGACCCGCGTGCCAATCTCGAACCGCTCCACCCCAGAACCGGTGTCCACCACCGTGCCGACGATCTCATGACCGAGCACGAGCGGCAGCTTGGGATCGGTGAGGTCTCCATCCAGCACGTGGAGATCGGTGCGGCAGACCCCGCATGCGGCGACCCGAAGGAGCACCTGTCCCTCGCCCGGGTCCGGCGTCGGAATGGCCGCTTCCCGCAGGGGGGAGCGCTGGCGGTTGAGGAGCATCGCTCTCATGAGTCGGCGGTCCCGGCGGACCCGGCGGTCGAGGCGGTCGAGGCGGTCGAGGCAAACCGGAAGATGGCCAGGTCCGTTGGTCCTTTCGGCTCACGTTTCACGTTTCACTCTCATGTTTCACGATCTCCCGCACGCGGTCGAACACCGCGTACCACATCGCCCTCGTCAACCTCCCCGTGTTCGTATTCTGGCGCGAGGGATGATAGGACGCGATGAGGGTAACGCGCGTAACTGGCTCACTGGGAGTCGGAGAGTCGGATCCGTCGCGGTTCCGCGGGATGAACCCGCGGCTCGGCGCTCCCGCATGAAGCGGGTTGTGCGTCGATTCAGCGGCAGGGCCGAGCCGCGGGTTCATCCCGCCGATCTCGCGCGTGCGCAGCTCTCCCGCATGGAGCAGGGGCGCCATCCATTTAGCGCTGTGCGCGAACTGCGGTCGCTCCTTGGGAGCCAGCCGCTGCCACCAGCCGCTCGCCCGGAGCCAGGCGTCGTGCGCCACACGTCCGAGGGCGAGCACCACGCGGGCGCGCACGAGGAGGGCGAGCTCCGCCTCGAGAAACGGCCGGCAGCGATGCAGCTCTTCCAGGCTGGGACGGTTCCCCGGCGGCGCGCAGCGGGCCGACGCGGTGATGTAGCAGTCGGTGAGGGTCAGGCCGTCCGTCGCGTCGCGCGACGCGGCGCTACTCGCGAACCCGGAGCGATGGAGCGCTTCGTAGAGCCAGTCGCCACTCGAGTCACCGCTGAACATCCGGCCGGTGCGATTGGCGCCGTGCGCGGCGGGCGCGAGCCCCACGATCACCAGCCGCGCGTTGGGGTCGCCGAATCCCGGCACCGGCCTGCCCCAGTACGTCCACGCCCGGAACTCGCGCTTCTTCTCCCGCGCGACCTGCTCGCGCCACGAGACCAGTCGGGGACAGGCGCGACAGCGGACGACTGCTTTTGAGACGGCACCTAGGGAACCGAACTGGGTCATAGCGTTACGTGAGGACGGGAGAACGTGAGGACGTGAGTTGGCGCCTCAGTTCTCACGTGCTCACATCCTCGCGTCCTCAAGTTCTAGCTCAGTCCATAATCCTTGATCTTCCGATACAACGTCCGCTCTCCAATCCCGAGCCGCTCGGCCGCCTTGCGGCGGTTGCCGTTTGTCTCGTC
Organism: uncultured Gemmatimonadaceae bacterium; assembly: GCA_964459705.1. Lineage (GTDB taxonomy): Bacteria > Gemmatimonadota > Gemmatimonadetes > Gemmatimonadales > GWC2-71-9 > JAOTWJ01. The sequence continues at coordinate 2,605 of CAYWNR010000460.1, forward strand.
GAGAGCGGCCTGGATCGCGGCGCGCTCCACGTCGGTCATGGTCATGCCGGAGTGGTAGATCACCTGGCCCTCGGTCGGTGGGTCGTCCGCAGGGATCGCGAGCGCGCCGCGATCGCCGCCGCGGGCCGGCGCCGCGCGTCCGAGATCGATCACCTCCACGGGCGCCACTCCCTCCTCGAGGCGTCGCTTCATCTCTTCGATCTGCATCTTCAGCTCGACCAGCGATCGGAAGATGAACTCCAGCTCGTGCCCGGCGATGTCTCGACGGCTCTCCGGGACTTTCATCGGGAGGAACCGCATGCCTCCGTCCCGGATGTCGCGTGGAATGTCAGCCGGTTGGATCTCGTGTCCCGGCGCGAGCACCACCATCGACTCGATCAGGTTCCTCAGCTCGCGCACGTTGCCGGGCCATGGGGCCCGGACCAGCATCTCCATGGCGTCGGCGCTGATGCCGCGGAACTCGCGCCCGTGCAGCGTGCTCAGCTCGCGCACGAAGCGGCGCACGAGGATGGGAATATCCGAGCGCCGTTCGCGGAGCGGGGGCAGATAGATGGAGAGGACGTTCAGTCGGTAGAACAGATCGTCGCGGAATTGGCCTGCCGCCACGGCGTCCTTGACCGATCGATTGGTGGCGGCGATCACGCGCACGTCCACGTGAATCGGCTGCGTGCCGCCCACGCGGAAGAAGTTCCGTGTCTCGAGCACGCGGAGCAGCTTCACCTGCACCGACAGCGGCATCTCGCCCACTTCGTC
>CAYWNR010000461.1:0-3355 GCA_964459705.1 uncultured Gemmatimonadaceae bacterium
AGGTGCGCCAGGCCACGCAGTCGTTCCTCGGCCAGTTCGTGTCGGTGACCACGTGCCCGACGTGCAACGGCGAGGGGACCACGATTCGGGAACTGTGCGACGAGTGCCGCGGTGATGGACGGATGCGGCGCGAGCACACCGTGACCATCGACGTGCCGCCCGGCGTGTCGAGCAACAACTACCTGACGCTGCGGGGCCAGGGACAAGCGGGGCCACGCAGCGGGCCCGCCGGCGACCTCATCGTCGTGCTCGAGGTGCAGGACGACCCGCGCTTCGAGCGACACGGGGACGACCTCGTGTACGATCTCCCGGTCTCGTTCAGCCAAGCGGCGCTCGGTGCGGAGTTCACCGTGCCCATGCCCAATGGCGAGACGAGCGTACGCGTCCCGGCCGGCACGCAGTCCGGGGCGGTCCTGTCCCTGCGAGGGAAGGGGCTGCCCACCCTGGAGTCGTCGCATGTCGGGGACCTCCACGTGCGGATTCGCGTGTGGACGCCCCCCAAGCTCACCCGCGAGTTGGAAGAGCTGTTTCAGAAGCTCCAGTCGGTCGAGGGCGAGCCGCCCTCCGCGGAGAAATCGGGCAAGGGACTCTGGGACCGGATGAAAGAGGCGTTGGGCGGCGGATGAGCGACTGCCTGTTCTGTAAGATCGCCGCCGGCGAGATCCCGGCGAGGGTGGTTGCCCAGGACGACCGCTTCTTCGCATTCCACGACATCGACCCCAAGGCTCCGACGCACATCCTCGTGATCCCGCGGAAGCACGTCGCGTCCCTCGACGCGGCGGACGATCCGCACATGCTGGGCGGCCTCCTGGCGTTCGTGCGCCAGACCGCCCGCGACGCGGGCGTCGCGGAAGCCGGCTACCGCACCGTGATCAACACGCACGACCATGGAGGCCAAGCCGTCGCCCACCTGCACGCCCACATCCTGGGTGGCCGGAGGATGACCTGGCCGCCGGGATAGCCGATCGCCAATCGCCAATCCCATCGGGCTTGTAGGCAGCCGCACAGCCAGGTACTTTTGCCGTCTGCGTTGCGCTGGATTCGGCGGCGCGACATGGACCCTGAGCGGCATGCGATGGAAGGGGTGAGAGCTGGATGCCGGAAGTGATCATCCACGAGGATGAGAGCTTCGAGCGGGCGCTCAAGCGCTTCAAGAAGAAGTGTGAGAAAGCCGGAATCTTGTCTGATCTGCGTAAGCATCGGCATTACGAAAAGCCGAGCGAGCGACGGAAGCGGAAGATGAACGCGGCGCGCCGCAAGAACCGTCGGGAGCGCCGCTCCTGACGATTGGCGCTGCTCCCAGTCACCTGGTGGTCGGATTCACGTCTCCGACCGTGGTGTAAGGGTGTCGGCGGCGGATGAGGCTCGCGAGGGGGTGCACGTGACGGACAGCGCGTGCGCCCCCTCGACCGTTTCCGGCCCGGCCGACGCAGGGACCCTCACGCAACTCGAGTTCCCCCGCGCCCTCGAGGAGGTCGCCCGTCGCGCGGTCGGCCCGCTGGGCGCCGGCGCGGTCCGGGCTCGGATGCCCGCCACCGAGCCGGAGCAGGTGCGTCAGGAGCTCGCCACCGTCGCCGAGCTTCAGGACCTACTCCACGCCGGCGACCCCTTCCGGCCCGAGCCCATCGAGGATGTGCACCCACTGCTCCACGAGTTGCACGCGCCGGGCGCGGTGCTCGACGGCACCGAACTGTTGGAGCTGGGGCGCGCCCTCGAGGCCATGCGGCTCGTCCGGCGGGAGCTGGTCCGGGTGCGTGAGCGGGCCCCACGTGTCTCGCTGCTGGCCGTCGAGACGCCACCGGACGCGCTTGGCCGAAACCTGGTAGCGACCTTCGATCCCGATGGTCGCGTCCGGGACGGCGCTGATGCGGGTGTCGACCGCGCGCGCGCGCGGGTTCGCGATGCGCGCTCGCGGCTCGTGCAGACCTTGGAGCGCATCCTCCGTGGCCTGGCGTCGCACGAGACATCCACGGACGCCTCGGTCACGCTGCGCAGCGGGCGCTACGTGATTCCCGTGCACGCCGACGCGCGGGGGCGCGTGCCGGGTATCGTCCACGCCGAATCGGCGTCCGGCGTGACGCTCTTCATCGAGCCGCAGGAAGCCGTTGAGCTGGGGAACGCGCTCGCCGCGTCCGAGGCGGACGAGTCGCGCGCCGAGCACGCCGTGTTGCGCCGGCTGTCGGATGCGGTGCGGCCGCATGTGGACACGGCCGCAGCGGGACTCGCCATGTGCGTCGCGGCCGACGACCTCTACGCGCGCGCGCGGTACGCGGCTGACGTCGCCGGGGTCGTTCCGCGGATCGGCACGCCCGGCGGTCGGCACGCCCTGCGGCGCGCTCGGCATCCGCTCCTCCTGGCCGAGGGCGTGGACGCGGTGCCCTTCGATCTCGAGTTGGAAGCCGCGGAGTTCGTCCTGGTGGTCTCCGGTCCCAACACCGGTGGCAAGACCGTCTTGTTGAAGGCTGTAGGCCTCATCAACGCCCTGGTGCAGGCCGGGGTCGTTCCGCCCGTCGGGGAAGGCTGCGAGCTCCCAGTCTATGACACCATCGTCGCGGACATCGGCGACCATCAGTCCATCGCGGCGAACCTGTCGACGTTCAGCGCGCACCTCGCGGCCGTGCGGCGCGCGCTGGAAGCGGCGGGACCGGGAACCCTGGTCCTACTCGACGAGATCGGCAGCGGCACGGATCCGGTGGAGGGCGCGGCGCTCGCGGGGGCGGTGTTGCAGACGCTCGTGGCACGAGAGAGCCGAGTGGTCGCCACCACGCACTTGGGAGACCTCAAGCAGCTCGCGGTCGAGACCCCCGGCATCGTGAACGCCTCGCTCGCGTTCGATGGCGCGAACCTCACGCCCACCTACGAGCTGGTGAAGGGTGTCCCCGGCCGCTCGTACGGACTCGTCATTGCGCAGCGCCTGGGGCTGGAGCCCGAGGTGATCCGCATGGCCGAGGCCCGGCGCCCATCCGCGGAGCGGTCGCTGGAAGCGCTGTTGGCCGATGTCGAGCAGCGGGCGGCGGGACTGGCGGCGCGCGAAGCCGAGGCGACGGCGCGGGTGCAGGTGGTGGAGGTGCGCGAAGCCCGGCTCGAGCGTCGTGAAACGACCGTCGAGGAAACCGAACGAACCATCCGCGAGCGCCAGGCCACGCTCGAGCGCGAGGGGCGCGAGCAAGCGCGTCGCATGTTGCTCGAGGCGCGCAAGCGGGTGGAGGAGGCGCTCGGCGTCGCGCGGGCCGCCGTCTCCGAGGCGACCGCCAAGGAGGCGCGCCGGCTGGTCGAGGAGGGCATCTCCCAGGAGGCGGTCGAGATCCGTCGCCTCCAGGACGAGTTGGCGCGCAAGGGGTGGCGCGTGAAGACC
>CAYWNR010000462.1:0-3340 GCA_964459705.1 uncultured Gemmatimonadaceae bacterium
CGGTTCGAAGAGAACATGCGGAAGTACTACAAGTCGCGGGCCGACATGAATCGCGACCGGCTCGACGCGCTCGTCGAGGCGTTCGAGGCCGCGGAGCGGACCGACCCGACCTTCCTGGCACCGGCACGGGAGCTGTTGGGCGAGTGGGTGTATGACGCCGAGTGGGAGCGGGCGTTGCACGTGGCGGAAGGGATCGCCGAACGATTCCCGAACGACTACCGCTCGAAGCTGTATCTGGGAATGGTGCACCATGAGATGCGGAAGGACTCGCTGGCCGCCCAGGAGTTTGGGCGGGCCATGGCCGAGCTACCGCCGAGCATGGAGCAGATCATGGACGATATCCGCCCGCTGCTCCGCGACGACCAGCGGCAGGCCTACGAACAGCTCGATTCGGCGGGCCAGTTCGAAGTGCGGGTGGCGTTCTGGACCTCGCTGGATCCGCTGTACCTCACCATCTGGAACGAGCGGCGTCTGGAGCACTGGTCCCGCGTGGTCGCGGCGGACCTGATGTTCTCCGATCAGGCGCTGGGAGAACACGGCTACGAGTCGTTTGCTGGCCAGATGTGGATCCGGTACGGTCGGCCGCTGCACATGCGGGAACTGACCATCCCCGGGGGCCGCGTGGTCTTCTGGGACCTAGGGGATGGGCCCGACCTCACGTTTCAGCGGAGCTTCGGATACCGGGGCAACCGCCCGACGGACGAGGCCATCCAGTACTCCAAGAGGCTCGCGGCCGTGGCGCCACAGCGCTACACGCTGCCCACGCTGGTGGATTCCACCGAGTCGCTCGACGTACAGGTGGTTCGCATGCTCGGCGCGGGCGCCAAGCCCGAGGTGCTTGTGTACGGCGCCTGGCCGGAGGGCGTCCACCCGAACGCGCAGGTCGGTCTCACGATGCTGGACCTGTCGTACTTCCCGGTGGCGCAATGGCGTGGTAAACGCGCGGACCGCCCTGGGCTCCGGGTCGAAATGGCGGGGATGGCGCAGGGCATTTATGCGCTGACCTCTGAGGTCTGGGACTGGGAGGCGCAGCGCTTGTACCGGCGGCGCGACACGCTGACCACGGTCACCTACGGGGACTCGGGGTTTGCCGCCTCCGATATCCTGTTGGTCCGGAACGTGGAGTCGCCCAAAGGGGACGACGTTACCAGGCGGGAGGACCTCACGATCCTGCCGCTGTACGGATCGACGCTTGACAAAGGGCAGTCGCTCGGGTTGGTGTGGGAGACCTATCGCCGGGGTGCGACGTCCGGCCGCCAGCGATACCATGTCAGCATCGAGATGCAGAACGCGGCCCGTCGGGCCGTGCTCACGCGCGTGCTGCGCGGTATCGGTCTTGGCCAGCGGGCGGCCGCGACCCGCATCGAGTACGAGAGCAATCGCCCGTTGGAGGATGGTCGCACGGTCGAGTGGATCGAGCTCGGGAGCGACTTGCCGGCCGGCAACTACCGGCTGGTGCTGAGCATCACCGACAGTGAAACCGGCGCCGTGGTGGAGCGGGAGCGCGAGATCAGCGTGCGGTAGGTGGTTGGGCGGCTAGGTGGTTGAGTGGTCAGCCCGCGTCCAGGACTTGTCCGCGATGATCTCGCGGCAAATGTCCTCGGCCGTGCGGCCGGCCGCCTCCGCCGCGAAGTTGACGACCACGCGGTGCCGGAGCACGGCGAGCGCCACGGCCCGGACGTCGTCGAGGTCGGCCATCGGTCGCCCTGCCAGCGCCGCCTGGGCCTTGGCTCCCAGCACGAAGAACTGGGACGCGCGCGGCCCGGCCCCCCACGAGAGGTATTCACCCGCGGCCGCGTGCGCGCCCGCCTCACCCGGGCGCGTCATCCGCGCCAACTGCACGGCCCCGCGCACGACCTGTGTCGAGACGGGAATGCGCCGTACGAGCTGCTGCATCGCGAGGAGATCGTCGCCGTTCAGCACGGGCTCCACGGGGCGTTGTTGGTCGCCGGTCGTTTCGAGCACAATCCGCTCTTCATCCTCGCGGCTCGGATAGCGTACGCGCAGCTCCAGCATGAACCGGTCGAGCTGGGCCTCGGGGAGCGGATACGTGCCCTCCTGCTCGATCGGGTTTTGCGTCGCCAGGACGAAGAACGGCTCCGGGAGAGGATAGGTCGTGCCGGCGGCGGTCACGGCGTGCTCCTGCATGGCCTGGAGCAACGCGGCCTGGGTCTTGGGTGGCGTGCGGTTGATCTCGTCCGCCAACACCACATTCGCGAACACGGGGCCCTTCACGAAGCGAAAGACGCGCTTGCCCGACGTGACGTCTTCCTCGATGATCTCCGTGCCGGTGATGTCGCCGGGCATGAGGTCTGGCGTGAACTGGATGCGCGCGAACCGCAGGCTCAGGGCCTGCGCCACCGTGGACACGATGAGGGTCTTGGCCAACCCCGGGACGCCCACGAGCAGGGCATGTCCCCCGGCCAGAATGGCCGTGAGAATGCCGTCGATCACCTCCTGCTGGCCGACGATGCGCTGTCGCACCTGGGTGAGCATCATCTGCCGCGCCGTGGACAACTGCTCCAGACGCTCCACGTCGCGCTGCTGATCCAGGGTCTCGACCGTCACGCTTCCTCCGCCAGCCGGTGTCCTCGGTGCTACTCCCGAGCGGGCGCAAGGTTGCCACCCGACGGTCCAATCCTAACCCGGATTCCCGCTCGGCGGCCACGTCGGATCTTGCTTGCGAAAAGTTTCACAAGGCGTTTATTTCCGGCGGCCTATGGACCCCACGAAAGGGCCCGACCGCCAGTTGAGTGAGGCCTATGGATTGGCCACGCTTGGCTACACGTTTGGGGCTGCGGTTGTCGTCTTTACGGGGATCGGCTGGTTGCTCGACCGATGGTTGGGCACGATCCCCATCTTCACAGTCGTCGCCGCGCTCGTCGGCGCCGTCTTGGGGTTCCTGAGCGTCTACTTCCGCATCCGCCGAGCGACGGAGAGCGAGCGGGAGCGGAAGGGACGGGGCCGATGATCGTCGCGGCCTTGGGCGGCGTGGGACTGACCGCGCTGGTGACGGCGGTGCTCATCCTAGCTTGGGGGCGCGTGGCACTCCTCCCCGGCGTCAGCTTCGGGTTGCTGGCGACGGCGATTCAGGTGACCTCGGCGGCGCTGGTCAAGCCGGTGGTCAAGGGGGAGTTCAAGATCTTGATCCGTCGCTGGGCCATGGGGATGGGGCTTCGGGTCGCGGGGATCGCCGCCTTTGGCGCGGCTGTATGGGTCCGGCGGGATCTGTTCCCACCGCTCCCAACAGCATTCGGATACCTGGGGGTCGTCGTGCCCCTGTTGTTCATGGAGACGCGGTTTCTCAAATGATGCAGGAACCGAACATCGGTGAGATGGT
>CAYWNR010000463.1:0-3293 GCA_964459705.1 uncultured Gemmatimonadaceae bacterium
CCGACACCCCGTCGAGATGCTTCACCAGCGCCCGCAGGCTGTTCCCGTGCGCGACAATGAGCACCCGCTTCCCCGCCTGGATGACCGGCGCAATCGTCCCGGTCCAGTACGGTAGGAACCGCGCAACCGTATCCTTCAACGCCTCCGTGAGCGGCAGCTCGCCCGCGGGCACGTCGGCATATCGGGGATCGCGACCGGGGTACCGATCGTCGTCGGCTGTGAGCGCCGGTGGAGGCGTCGCGTAACTCCGACGCCAGATCATCACCTGTTGCTCACCGTGCCGCTCGGCGGTTTCCGCCTTGTTGAGACCCTGCAACGCCCCATAGTGCCGCTCGTTGAGCCGCCAGTGCCGGTGCACGGGGATCCACATCAAGTCCATGTCGTCGAGCACGATCCACAGCGTCCGGATGGCACGCTTCAAGACCGACGTGTAGGCAACGTCGAAGCTGTATCCACCTTCGCTCAGCAACCGAGCGGACTCATGCGCCTCGCGCACCCCGCGCTCGGACAGATCGACGTCGGTCCATCCCGTGAACCGATTCTCACGATTCCAATGGCTTTCGCCGTGGCGAAGGAGGACGACGGTGTACATGGGGGTTCCTTGAAACGTTCAGCGTGAAATCAAGGTGCAGCGATCAGCGTGCAGCGTGCAGCGTATTCTAGTCGGTCGGGGGACGATGCCAAACACTTATCACGCTGCACGCTGCACGCTGCACGCTGCACCTTGCACGCTTCACGCTGCACGCATCCGTCTTGCACCGTCGCCCATGCTACCCGCCTCTCAGCGCCTTCCGCATCTCCGCCGCCGCCGGCCAGCGGAGACCCCGCTCCTTTTCCAGCGCACGGGCAACGGCGGCCGAGAGCGCCTGCGAGGCTTCCGGACGGAACGAACGGACATCGGGCGCCGGCTCCGTTTGCTGCATGCGCAGGACGATCTCCTCCCGGGCATGCTGAAATGGCGGGCGGCCCGTGAGGCACTCGAACAGGACGCATCCCAGCGAGTAGATATCCGATCGGTTGTCGATGTCCAGCTCGCCGAGTACCTGCTCGGGACTCATGTAGTACGAGGTCCCCACGGTGAATCCGGAACGCGTGAGGCGGGTCGTGCCGGCGGACGCGATCGCCTTGGCGATGCCGAAGTCCACGAGCACGGGCCCCTCGGCGCAGAGCACGATGTTGTCCGGCTTCACGTCGCGATGCACGATGCCACGCTCGTGCGCGTACCCGAGCGCGTCGAGGAGATCGGTCGCGATGCGCATGGTGTCGTCGACGCTCACGCGCCGGGTGCGGTCCAGGTGCTGGCGGAGCGACGGACCGTCGATCATCGGCATCACGTAGAAGATGAAGAACCCCGCCTCGCCAGAGTCGATGACGCGTGCGACGTTGGGGTGCTCGAGCTGGCGGAGGAAGTCCACCTCGCGGAGGAATCGATCCGCCGCCACGGTGACCGCCAGCTCCGGATGGAGGAGCTTGATGGCGACGGCCTCGCCGCCCGGGTTCCGGCCGGCATAGACGCGCGCGGCGCCACCACGCGCAAGCTCGCGCTCGACGTCGTAGCGCCCCTCGAGCGCTTCACGAACCAGCGGCAGCAGATCACGACGCATACAGTCTCACCACCCGTGGCGGGTCATTTCGCCTCGAACTGCGCGAACCCGACCACGGTCCCGCACGGCGCGCGCACGAAGATCTCCTCGGCGCCGTAGAACGTCTTGCGCATAGGAACGACCACCTCGACCCCCTCCAGGCGCCGGGCGGTCTCGTGGACGTCGGCCACTTCGATGAACAGCAGTGAGCTGGTCCCCGCGCCGCTCTCGGCCACGGCCGGTACGTCGGCCGCGATGCTGTCGCGTATCTGATACATCACCTCTACACCGTCCCTCGCCAGGATGGCGAACCCGAGACGGTCTTCGTGCGGTACTTGGGCCGTCATCGTGAATCCGAGCCGCGCGGTCCAGAAGCCGAGGCACGGCTCGATGGCGTCCACGACGAGGATCGGTGTGAGTTTCTTCATGGCGTGCCTGCAATATGGTCGCTTGGAAAGGACGCGGTCGCGGAGCGGATCGCAAGGGGCCGGTCTGAGGGCGGGATGGGGCGGGATGATGGCGGGATGGAGCGGGATCAATGCCGATTCACTCGGCAGGGCCGAGCAGCGGCTTCAGGCCGCCGATCACAAGGACAGGAGCCGGCCTCGCGAGGGTTCCGCGGCGTGAAGCCGCGGCTCGGCTCTCCCGCATGAAGCGGGATCAATGCCGATTCACTCGGCAGGGCCGAGCGGCGGCTTCAGGCCGCCGATCCTCGGACGGGCGATCGAGCCTCGTGGCAGGTTCCGCGGGATGAACCCGCGGCTCGGCGCTCCCGCATGAAGCGGGATCAGGACGTCCGGATGAATCCCGTCTATCCCGTCTATGTGTAGCATCCCCCCGCCGCCCTTCGTAGATTGGCACCGATAGGCAATACCCAATGACCGATTACACCTGCTCCCGCTGCGGTAGCTCCGTTGTGGCCGGCGCCCATTTCTGCTCGAAATGCGGACACGATGTGTCCGGCGAGCAAGAAATCCTGGCCACGGCCCGTATGACGCCACCCAGCGTGACACCGCCGCCCGCCGATACGATGGAGCCGCTCCGCCGAGCGACGGTGGGGGAGTACGAAGTCTCCGGCGAGCTGGGCCGTGGCGGCATGGCCACGGTGTTCCTGGCGCACGACGTCGCGCTCGACCGCAAGGTCGCCATCAAGGTGATGGCCCCGAGCTTGACCAGCGGCGCCGGCATGGTCGAGCGGTTCAAGCGCGAAGCCCGGACGGCCGCTTCGCTCAGTCACCCGCACATCATCCCGATCTACGCCGTCCGCGAGACGCAGAACCTGCTGTTCTTCGTCATGAAGTACGTCGAGGGCCGCTCGCTCGACACGGTGATCCGCGAGCAGGGACAGCTGTCGATCCCGATGGTCCAGGCAATCATGGCGCAGGTCGGCGGCGCCCTGGGCTACGCCCATCGGCGCGGCATCGTGCACCGCGACATGAAGCCGGCCAACATCATGCTGGACGAAGAGGGCTGGGCGGTCGTCACCGACTTCGGGATTGCCAAGGTGGCGGACGCCCGAGGCCTCACGATGACCGGTGTCACCATCGGCACACCGACGTACATGAGCCCCGAGCAGTGCGCGAGCAAGGAAATCACCGGCGCCACCGACCAGTACTCGATGGGCATCGTGCTCTACGAGATGCTCGCCGGCAAAGTCCCCTTCGAGGCGGACTCGCTGATGGGCATCATGTGGAAGCACTTCAACGAGCC
>CAYWNR010000464.1:0-3283 GCA_964459705.1 uncultured Gemmatimonadaceae bacterium
ACGGGTCGTGGGATGGGCCGCGTTGTCGCCCGTGTCGTCCCGGTCGGCCTATGCCGGCGTGGCTGAAGTGAGCGTGTACGTGGCGCGCACCGCGCAAGGCCGCGGCATTGGACGACTGCTGCTCGACGCGTTGGTGGAGGCCGCCGAGGCGGCGGGTCTCTGGACCCTGCAAGCGGTGGTCTTCCCTGAGAATGTGACGAGCCTCGAGCTGCATCGCCGGGCGGGCTTTCGGGTCGTAGGCCGGCGGGAGCGTGTCGCGCGGCTACGCGGGGCGTGGCAAGACACGGTGTTGTTGGAGCGGCGGAGCGGGGTCGTTTGAGCGGATGTGGCTCCTCCCGCGACTTCCGCCTCTCCCTGCGTCTCCCCCGCCGTGCCGCTTGACGGCCACGACTCCAGTCCCCTTTCTTGGGGCGTGACCGAGCCCCACGCGCTGCAACAGCTCACCGAGTCGTATTTCGAGACCCGGTGGCATGTCGATCCAGTCGACGGATCGGGTGCGGGACGCACCGCGTGTGACGGGCGGTTGGGGTCGTTCGACGAAGAGGGCATCCGGCAGTACGTGGCCGCCCTACGCGCGCTCGGCGGCGCGGTCGAAGGGCTCGATGTCGCTTCCCTCGACGACGAAATCGACCGGACCGCGCTCCTCTATGACATTCGACTGGCGGAGCACAGGTTTCGTGTCGAGCAACCGCATCGACGGAATCCCGGCCTGTGGGCCGGCCACGTGTGCGAAGGACTGTATCAGGTGCTGGTGCTGCGCGGGCGGGACCGCGCCGCGCTGGCCCGGGCGGCGTCCGATCGCCTGGCGGAGGTCCCAGGCTTCCTCGCCGCCGCTCGGGGAACGCTGGCGGACTGCCCGCTCGTCTTCGTGCGCGGTGCGGAGGACACGCTGCGCGCCGGCGCCGGACTGATCGGCGACCTCGAGGCGGCGTTTGGTGATGGAGCGGCGGGTGGCGCGTTCCAGACCAGGGCCGACGAGGCGCGTGCCGCCCTGGCGGCATTCGGGTCGCATCTCGCGGCGTTGGCCCGGGAGGCCGGACCCGAGGAGCCGTGGGGGGTCGGGCGGGAGGCCTTCGATTTCCGACTGCGGTTCCAGCACGCGGTGTCCCTCTCGACCGAAGAGTTGCTGCGGTACGCGGGGGCGTTGATCGAAGAGGCTGAGCACGAGTTGGAGGGCCTGGCGCGCACGCTGGGCGCCGGAAGCTGGCCGGATGCGCTCGAGCGACTCCGCGCTTCCGGCCCTCCGCGGGGCTCCGTAGTCGCGGCATACGAGGGCGTCGTGCGGCGGGCTCGTGACCACGTCCGCGCGAAGGCGTTAGCCGGGGTGCCCGAGGGAGCGCTCGAGGTCCTCGAAACGCCGGCACACGCCCGTCCGTGGATTCCAATTGCCGCGTACCTCCCTCCCGGTCCGTTGTCCGACGATCGTACCGGGCGGTTCTTCGTGACGGTGCCGGATGCCGAGGAGGCGGACGCCCGATGCCGACATGAGATTCCGGTGGCGGTTGCGCACGAAGGGTACCCGGGCCATCACCTGCACTTTCTTGCCGCGCACGCCCAACCGCGGATCGTCCGACGGCTGTTGACCACGCCGATCTCGATCGAGGGCTGGGCTCTGTACGCTGAAGGCGTGATGGACGAAACGGGCTTCCATCCCGAGCCGCCCGAGCGCTTCTTCCGCAGCCTCGCGCTGCTTTGGCGCGCGCTGCGCATTCCGCTCGATATCGGTGTGCACACAGGAGCGCTCACGTTCGGCACGGCTACCCGCTTTCTGATGGAGCGATTGCACGTGTCGGCGAGCCATGCGGAGGCTGAGGTTCGCCGGACATTCGCTGAGCCCGCCTATCAGATGGCGTATGCCGTCGGACGACGCGAGTTGCTGTCGTTGCGCGAGGCGTATTCCCGGCGCGTCGGGAGCGGCTTCGCGTTGGGCGCGTTTCACGACGCCGTGCTGGCCTATGGCGGCATCCCAATCAGCCTCGTGCGGTGGGGTATGGGCGTGGATGGCTGAGCCGGCGCCGCCCGCGCGCGAAACGACGCGCCTCCCGCCGATCGTTCGTGCGCTCGGGGCGGTCTCGTTCCTGAACGATCTGGCGAGCGAGATGGTGTACCCGCTGCTGCCGCAGCTGCTGACGCGCGGCCTCGGCGCCGGCGCCCTCGCGCTCGGCGCCCTCGACGGGTTTTCGGACGCGGCCGCGGCGGTCGTCAAGCTGGGTGCGGGGTGGCTGAGCGACCGCCCGCGCCGTCGGGGCCCGCTCATCGTGGGTGGCTATCTCGTCGCGGCAGCGGCCCGCCCCATCATGGCGCTGGTGGGAACCGCCTGGCAGGTGATCGGTCTGCGGGTGACCGACCGCGTGGGGAAGGGCGCCCGGAACCCGCCGCGCGACGCGGTGATCGCCGACGCGGTGCCGGCGTCGCTGCGCGGCCGGGCCTTCGGATTCCACCGGGCGATGGACCACGCGGGAGCCACTGTGGGTCCGCTGATCGCGGCCGCGCTGATGGCGGGACTCGCGATGTCCGTGGATCACGTCATTCTCTGGAGTGCCGTTCCGGGTGTGGCCGCGGTCCTCATCGCCATCACGACGCTGCGCGGTGTGGAGCGGGCGCGTGCGCATGCCGTCGTGGCGTCGCCGCTGACTCCCGAGACGCGTGCGGGAGCGTCCGGCGGAATGGTGCTGCTCGTGATCGTCTTTGCGGGCGTGCGCCTGCCGGAGACCCTTGTCTTGCTTCGTCTGCAGGATCTGGGGGTGGCCGCGCCCTTGATCCCCGTGCTCTGGGCCGCGCTGCACTTGGTCCGTTCCTCCGCGAGCTATCCAGGTGGGTGGCTGAGCGACCGGGTTGGGCCGGGGCCCACCACGGTCCTTGGCTGGGTGCTGTATGCTGGTGTCGCGGTCGCCCTGGCGGTCGCGAGTGGACCGCTGTTTGCCGCGGCCGGGCTCATGGGGTTGGGATTGGTGAGCGCCTGTACCGAGGCTCCAGAGCGGGCGCTGGTCGCGGCCTGGGGCGGCCGGAGCGCGCGTGGCCGACGGTTTGGGATCTATCATGCCGCCGTGGGGATGGCGGCGCTTCCGGGGGGACTTGCGCTCGGTGCTCTCTACGCGCAGGCTGGCGGTCCCACCGCGCTTGGCGTGAGTGGGGGATTGTCACTCACGCTCGCCCTCGCGGCGATGCCCGTGCTGATGCGGCGGAAACACTGAGGACCGCGCGGCGCTGGTTGCCGCCGCGTCACGCGGGCGGTACCTTCTCGCAGCTTTTCCCACGGCGGACCCTATCCCGTTCGTGCCGG
>CAYWNR010000465.1:0-3278 GCA_964459705.1 uncultured Gemmatimonadaceae bacterium
GGGCGGCCGCGATCACTGGACCATCTTCGCGTGGGACGCGTTCTTCAACGCGCTCGAGCTGGGTCTCGAAAGTGAGGCGCTGGCCCGCGACACACTCGATGCGGTACTCGCCACGCAGTTCGAGAACGGATGCGTTCCGAACTGGCGCGGCCGATTCTGGGGTACGCGCGACCGCTCGCAGCCGCCCATCGGGAGCTTCTGCGTGCTGCGTCACCACCTTCGCTTCGACGATCGCGCGCTGCTCCAGCGTGCCTTCCCCATACTCGAGCGGTGGTCGACGTGGTGGACGGCACCCGCCCGCGGCCGCGCCCGTCGCGACGGCAACGGCAATGGCCTCTGCGAGTGGGGCTCGGATCCCGACCTGGTCGGCGAGTCGCCCGCGCCCTGGGAGCAACACGTCTCGGGTTGGCACCGCGCGCGCTGGGAGTCGGGTCAGGACGACTTGCCGAATTGGGACGACGCGCGCTGGAACGACGAGACCGGCACACTGGAGTTGGACGCGGTCGATCTCAACAGCTATCTGGCACTCGACCACGAGTGCCTCGCATTGATCGCCGACGCGCTCGGCCATCCCGACCGCGCGGCGTTCCACCGCGAGCGGCGCGCGGCCGTACGCGCCGCCATGAACGAGTTTCTCTGGGACGACACCCTCGGCCTCTATCTCGACCGTCATTGGGACGGGCGGAGGTCTCGGCGCGTCGCCGCCGCCAACTTCCTTCCGCTCGTCGCCGGCATCCCGTCCAGCGAACAAGCGCGACGCATGTTGGCCACGCTGACCGATCCCAACCGATTCTGGGGCGAGTACATCGTCCCGAGTATCAGCCGGGACGATCCCGCCTTCCCGGATCAGCAGTACTGGCGCGGCACGATCTGGCCGCCCACGAACTATCTGCTGTACCAGGGGCTGCGCCGCTACGGCGTCGACGGCGCCGCCGCCGAGCTGGCGCGCGCGAGCGCGCGCCTGTTTCTCGGAACGTGGCACGCGACGCGTCTGTGCCGAGAGAACTATGACGCCCGGACCGGGGAAGGCGGCGGGCAGCGCTACCAGAGCTGGGGGCCACTGTTCGGACTCATGGGCATCGAGGAGTTGCTCGACGTCACCCCGTGGGACGGCCTACGCTTCGGCACCCTCCATCCTCCGAGCCACACCACGTTCCGCCGTCTTCGCGCGTGCGGACGCACGTGGACCGTTGGTGTCGCGTTCGACGGGCTGCACGTCGAATCGAGTGACGGGGTCCGGTTCGAAGCCGACGCTCCCGTCATCGTGCGCAACGTCCGGATTCGCGACGGCGGGCTCAGCGCGGACGTCACCGCCGCGAAACCCACGACCCTGCGCACGCCCGCCGCCACCGTCAGTGTCGGGGCCGGCACCACCGCCGTGACGCTGCGCCTCGCCTGACGTGGAGCATCTCGCCGGATCGGTGCTCGCGACGCGCCATCCGTGGCTCCGCGACGCGAGCGCGTGGTCCCTCACCTGGACCGGTGGCGACTGGTCACCGCACGCCTCCGGAGTGTGGCCGCTCGGCAACGGACGCGTGTTCGCGCACGCCGGACTCGCGTTGCCCCTCAACCGCCTGCAGGGCATCACCGGCCCGACGTACCAAACCGAGGGCGATCACCGGGTGGCCGGTGCGTTCGGCGATTGCTGGCTCGAGTTGGAGGTCGACGGCCGAGTGGTCGAGTGGAGGCGCCAGACCATCTGGCGCCCTCGTCGGTCTGGCGCGCTCGTCACGCAGGCGGAACGCGACGGCATCGTGCTGCGCACCGCGGACTGCATCCCACCGGACCGGCTCCTGATCGTACGCCTGGTCGAGATCAGTGCCCCGACGGGCGCGCGGTTGATGATCCGATTTCCCGAGGGCCGGCCGGCCGGACCGACCGCGCTCACCACGGCGCACGGCGCTGGCCGACACGCCGTGCTCGACGTGCTCGGCGCGCACGCCCACGCGGAGAACGGTGCGCTGATGGTGCCGCTCGACGGGGATCTTCCGCCCGTGCTCACCATTCGCCTCGCCGCCGGGCCATCCGCCGACGCCGCGCGCCAGTCCAGCGACGACATGCCATTGGCGGACGCGCTGCTGGACGCCACCAGGGCGTGGTGGTCAAACTGGATTGGCTCTCTCACATTGCCGGAGCCGTGGGCCGTGGCGACCGATGGACCGACCGGTGACACGCGTCGCATGCGCGATCTGCTCGAAGACGGAGCGGTGAGCATCCGCGTGCAACAAGCGGCCGGCGGTGGGGTCGCGCCGATGGTGCATTTCAAGGGTACGTGGGCACGCGACAACAACGGTCCGACGCGGTTCCTGCTGGCCGCCGGCGCGCTCGACGAGGTCCGGGCGCTGCTCAGCTACTATCACGATGCCGCGTGGACGCTGGGCGAGATTCCCAATCACGCACCGCTCGACCTCGCCCTCCACGCGAACGGATCGGCCGGTGCACTCCGCGTACCGCCGGCCGAGGTGCCGTCGTGGATCGTGCTGCAACACGTGTGGTGGCGTGCCGCCGGGGGCGACGGCGATCTCATCCGCGAGCACTGGCCGCTGCTCGAGCGCTGCCTCGTGGGCCAGCAACCGTCACCGGACGGGCTCTTCCCGTTCCACGGCGATGAGACGTACCTGCACGGCGCACTCTACAGCGTGTTTCCCGACCGTTGCGGCTGGCCGAACGGACTGCCGGGACACGATCCCAACGGTGGCTACGCGCCGTACTCCCTCGAAAGCACGGCGGCGTTCGCGGCGGCGAGCGAAGGCCTCGCGCACCTGGCCGACACACTGGGACTCCGCACGGCGCGAGACCATCGCGCGGCCGCCGAGACCGCGCGACGCGCGGTGGAGCGTCTGTGCTGGAACGACGCCGCCTCGTGCTACGCGCCGGCCCGGTATCCCCTAACGGGGGCGCTCCACCCCGTCCCTGTGGCCCCGATCAATCTCGCCCCGCATTGGTTCGGATTTCACCGCGCCGACTCGTCGCGGGCCCGAGCCGATCTCGACGCCGTCGTCAATGGGATCGGCTGGCGCGGGAGCACGCCGTACTGCGGCTACGACGTGGGGATGACCGCCGGCTACTTGCTGTCGGCGCTCGTGGAACACCGATCGCCACTCGCCGCGCGGGCGCTCGCCGAGGTCGTCCACCGAGCCTCACCAGCCGGGGAATGGGCGGAGGTGTACGGCCCGGGTGGCGCGCCAATCGGCGGCTACGATCGTGACCATCCCAATCGGCTGCGTCCGTGGGAGGGCGGGATCAATCTCGAGGCGATTGTCCGGTTTTATCGGGCG
>CAYWNR010000466.1:0-3272 GCA_964459705.1 uncultured Gemmatimonadaceae bacterium
TCACGATGCTATCCCACCCGACCAACTGGCGGTCGGCACCCATGACGTGCCCGAACCGCTGGGCGGGCGAGGGAATCTGCTGCGCGGCACTGAGCCGCGGTGCGACGAGCAGCACTGCGCACCCAAGGAGCGCGAGCCGCGGGCATTTCGAAGACATAGGTGACCTCACCACTGCGGAGGGATTTCGAATCGGCTGTCGGCAAAGTACGGCTGGGGGGGTGGGTGGTCTAGACGTGCGGGGTGCGGGGTGCGGCGTGCGGCGTGCGGCGTGCAGGGTGCAGCGTGCAGCGTGCAGCGTTCTCTCGCACGGTGAGCTGGGTGTCACAGGTCGCGGCCAACGGGGGATCGGCTCGCACCACTCGTGGCATCGTGGGAAGTTGCGCGTATGCAATGGCGCCATGGGGGGTCAGCTGGTAGCCCCCGTGCACAAACACTTCGACCGGAGTGAGCCCAGGCCACCAATCTGACAGGCTGTGCGGTGGATTGATGACGACCCGGCGCCGAGCGTAGAATACGGTGGAGGCCGGCCCAACCAGGAGCTGCCCGTGCCGGTCACCGCCAAGCTGTCCCGGAAGTTCTCCGACGTCTTCGGGGACGAGATCGCCAACGAGCTGGTGGAGTGGTTCAATCTGGTGGACGCGACCTACCGATACGAGCTGCGCGAGATCAACGAGCTGAACTATCAGCGCTTCGAGGCCAAGCTCGAGCAGCGCCTGGCCGAGTTCGGAGCGGAGCTGCGCACGGAATTCCGCACAGACATCGAGCAGCTCCGTGCCGAGCTGGGAACCGGGCTGGCCGGCCTGAAGGCCGAGTTGCTGCGCTGGATGTTCCGGTTTTGGATTGGCACCGTGGGGCCGCTCCTGCTGGCCTCTCTGCGCTAGCGGTGGTGCTGACCGCGGTTCTCGTGGGTCGAGGCTTCGTCGAGTGCCGGTCGATCACTCTCCGCCGTCGCCACCGATCTCCTCGAACTGCGTAATCCGGACCGCTCCATCGGGGAACCGGGCAACGATCTCCAGATCGCCGCCGAGGGCCTGGATGCCACTTCTTGGCCATCGCTCTTCCCCTCGTCTTCCGCTTCTCGCTCCAGCGCTTTCAGGTGCTCATATGCCATAGGATACAGACAGGTCAATGGATGCGGGTGTCGCCGCGTCATGCTGGCCCGGCCATGCAACGAAATGATGCCAATCTTCCGGGCGAAGGTCGTTATCGTACCCCTCCCTTGGAGAGGAGGACCCAGTGCGCGTATACTCGGCAGAAGATAAAGGAGGGCGCGTGCGCTACAAGGTCGCGCTGGTCCGATCCGAGGAAGGCTACAGTGCCTCCGTGCCAGGGCTGCCGGGTTGCCGGTCACAGGGCAGTACGGAGGAGGAAGCGCTGGCGAACATTCGTCAGGCCATTCGGGAGTACCTGGACGTAGTGGAAGAGCAACTCGCGGGGGCCGAGGTCCGAGAAGTGGACGTGGCCGGGTGACGTGCCCAAGCTTCCGGGCGTCAATCACCTGGTTGCGGTCGCCGCGCTGGAGAAGTGCGGCTTCCACGTGGCGCGCCAGGGAAAGCACATCGTGATGAGTGACGGACGCAGAATCCTCACGGTTCCCCGTGCCGACCCGGTGAATGCGTATACCATGGGCGGCATTATCCGCGATGCCGGATTGACGATCGAGGAGTTCAAGAAGCTGCTGTAGGTGGGTCGATCGTGGCGACATCAGCCGACTCAGCGTCGCCGTCACCGTGAGCCCGTGCGCGCCGGCCAGATCGTCCTACGCCAGCTCCGGCACCCGCCCCGACACGGCGGACTGCAAGCGCACGTCGCCGTGGAAATCCGGACAACACCGAGCTGACCACGCATCGCGGACGGCCTACGAACCGCGGACGTGCGGCAGGGCCGTCTTGGCGGACGACCTGCGGGTCGAGCTACGAGGCGTCCGGCGACTCGTCAGACCGAGGCGGCGCCCGTGACTCGCGCAGTGACAGCCGCATGGACTCGGCGGCGAGGTCGGCCATCTCTTCCGCAATCTCCGCTTGGCGCGCGTAGGTGGACAGGCTGTCACGCGCCACCCGGAGCGTGTTGGCCGCGCCGTCGAAGTTCCCCGCATCCGCCTGCTGGATGGCGTCGTCGCGCGCCCGGGCGGCCTGGAACCGCACGATGGTCCGCTCCACCGTAGGGTCGACATGGTCGGTGCCGTCGAGGTTGGCGATGATCGCCACCGTGATGATGCGGTGCTCCATACCGTCACCCACCACGACGTCCGCCGACACGCGCAGGTCGGCGACGTGCTGCGGACCGAGCTGGTCGAGATCCTCGACGAACAGGGAGAGGCCGAGCTGCTGGGGGGTGGCGGCGTCGAGGTCGCCGACCCGCAGGACGTACGCTCTCGGTGCCGTCGCTTCCATGGGGAAACGCTGATAGAACATCACCCCGGCCACCGCGGGATGCGTGAGCCGCAGCTCCAGCGCGACGTTCCGGGCCGCGAGCCCTGCCACTCCCTCGGTGTCTCCCGCCGCCGCCCCCGTGGGATCCGCCGGCTCGCCGGTGATGGCCGGCCGTTCCCGCACACGCTCGCCGGCGATGGTGATCAGGAGACCCACGCGGTGCGCGTTCTGCGCGCTCGCGAATCGGGTGGACAGACCAGTGTAGACGTACACGAGGCCTCCTCGCATGATGGGCCGGAGTCCCCCTCGCGCCCCACGCCCATGCGCTGCCGCCGCCTATGGTCGGCATGGTGCGAAGGTAAGGGTCGAGTCCGAAGCCCACCACTACTACAACTAGTAGGTCCCTCGAGCTGGTTATAAGCTTGCAGAGAACCGTTGCAGGTCGGCCCGACAGGGCCGCAAGCTCTTACGAATAAAGGCGCTTACGCCACTTGGCGGGCCAGCTTGGGTGTGCCGCTGCGGCGATATGTTGACCTACCGGTGCGCGAAAACGGTGACACCTCCCCCCGCGGTCGCTCCTATCGTGGGACGTGTCATCTTGCGTTCCCCTCCGCGCCGAGCCGAGCTTATGGGCATGGTCGCCCCGACGTACTACACCGCGGACATGGTCCGGGCCCTCCCCGACGACGGGAAGCGGTACGAAGTGGTCCATGGGGAGCTGCTCGTGACGCCGGCGCCGCGGCTCCCGCACCAGCTCGTCCTGCAGCGCCTCCAACTTGCGCTCGGCACGTACGTCGAGCGCGAACGGGTAGGCCTGCTGCTCGCGTCGCCGGCGGACCTCTCCTGGGGTCCCGACATTCTCGTGCAGCCAGATCTGTTCGTCGCCGACCTGGAAGAAGC
>CAYWNR010000467.1:0-3268 GCA_964459705.1 uncultured Gemmatimonadaceae bacterium
CCATCACCATGTAGACCTTGCCGTCCCCGCCCTCCTCCGCCGGCGTGCCGTACAGACGGATGGTGCCTGGCGTGTGGCTCTGCTCGAGCCACTGCTTCACGGCGATGGCTGCGGCCGTGGACGCGGTGCCGAACAGGTTGTGGCCGCAGCCGTGGCCGGAGCCGCCCTCCGTCAGCACCTTGCGGAACGGGACCGTGTCCTGGGACAGGCCGGGCAACGCGTCGAACTCGGCGAGGATGCCGATCACGGGCTTGCCGCTGCCCCACTCCGCCACGAACGCCGTGGGCATCTCCGACACGCCCGCCCGCACCGTGAAGCCAGCATCGCGGAGCTGTTTCTGGAGGAGCGCGGAGCTCTGCCGCTCCTGGAAGCCCAGCTCGGCGAAGCCCCAGATCTGCCTGGCCACGTCGGTGTAGTGCCCCTGCTGCGCGTCGATGCTCTTCGCGACCGCGGCCTTCGCGTCCTGTGCGCGGAGCGGCGGGTGTACGAGGGCGGCGGCGAGTACGGCGACAGCCGCTCCGCGGGCCGCGGCGCGGGAGGTCGAGGTCCTGATCATGGCGGGCTCCATGCGTCGAAGGTCTACCTCATACAAGGAGGGATGCGAGATCCAACGGCCCTGTGGGCCTGAGGAGCACGGTAGGCTGTGGGGCGCTGAGCCACAAGGGAGTCTGGGGTGGCGTGCGATCCTACCTGACCGGTCTCCTCGTACTAAGGAAGCTCTGCACAAGTTCGTGAGCGGGAAGTCGTCACCGCCACGCGGCATCCGCGAGTGAACTCGCGGCTCGGCGACTGCCGGTAAACCGGCGCCAGGCCGCCGCTTCAGCGGCTGATGCCGAGCGGCGAGTTCACTCGCCGACCACGCGCGGAGCAGGCAGGCCAGGCCACTGCACCTGTGAGAGCTTCCCTGAACGATCCCTTTCACCACCGAGAGCGCACGCACGAGGCGCGAAGACCAACGTCAACCGTCGGCTCCGCGTCGCGCACCCATCGCCAACAGTGACGACGAAGGTCGTACTTCGGGCGATACGGCCACGTCATGCACTTGCCCGCTCCCGAGCCCGCTGACAGACTTCCCAAAGAAGCCGGATGAAGGGATAGGGGAGGGAGGGGGCATGACTGAGCTGAAGGACGGATGTGTCAAACCTACGCGGGGCCCGATCGTGGCACCGCAACCTGATACGGCCACGGCAACGTCGCATCCTGGGGAGGTGAGGAGCGTGCGGGCACAGGTTGGGAAAGAGGCGCTGGATTTCGAGGCAACGGCCTTCCTGCCGGGCAAGGGATTCGGGCCCGTGAGGCTGTCGGAATACAAGGGCGACTGGATCGTTTTGTGCTTCTATCCGGGTGACTTCACCTTCGTCTGACCCACCGAATTAGCGGCGGTCGCCGCTATGCACAAGGAGTTCGAGAAGCTCGGTGTCACGGTACTGGCGATGAGCACGGACAGCCGGTTCGTCCACAAGATTTGGCAGGAACAGGAGCTGAGCAAAATGGTGGACGGCGGCGTGCCATTCCCCATGCTGTCGGACGGTGGTGGACGCATCGGGCAGGTGTACGGCGTGTACGACGAAGAGGCCGGGGTGGACATCCGGGGCCGGTTCATCATCGATCCCGACTTCGTGATCCGGGCGGCGGAATCGCTCACTCCCGAGGTGGGACGGAACCCTGCGGAGCTGCTCCGGCAGATCAAGGCGTTCCAGCATGTGCGGGCCACGGGCGAGGTGACACCGTCCGGTTGGGAACCCAACGAAGTCACGTTGACGCCGGGTCCGGATCTGGTGGGTCGGGTATGGGAGGTGTGGAAGCCGTAGCAAGAGTGCAGAATGCAGAGCGCGGAATGCAGATTGGATGCACCATGCATCCGGTCTGCATTCTCGTTGCTATCCGAAGCGAGCGCCTTGAGCTCACACCGCCGGCGTAGTGCGGGTGTCTTGGCTTCTGCCAGTCGGATCCTTCAGGCTCAGTCCACCGTGAGCGCATACCCGGTGAGCGACCCTCGCAGCACGTTGCTCCGATCCGCTACCTGCGTGATCGTGGCGCTGTACGAGCTCACCGTATCGACGTCGGGTACGTGGAACGTGACGAGAGCGCCGCCTTGCAGGTCCCCCACGAGAACGGCGGTGACTGTCGTTCCATCCTGTGCGTAGCGGACGTACAGCGATGTGTCGTCGACGGCGATCTGCGTCATGTCCGGTCCACTCACGGTGAGTAGGATCGCTCCATCGTCGGCATTCGGAGTCGTCAGCGAGACGGTCAGGGTACCGGCGGTTGGGCCGGTGGTGCCGTCGCTTCCGCAGGCCACGGTGGCTGCCAGGACGAGACCCAGCGCCATCATCAGCAAGCTGCGCGTGTGTTTCGACATGGTGCCACCTCCTAGTTCACGACGCCGGTAGCGACCAGATACGCCCGCAGGTCGCCCACGTCGTATCTCCCGTTGTCGTTGCCGATCACGTCGAGGAGGTGGGTCTGATTGGCCGTGACCTGGCTTGAGAGGCCGAGGATCAACGCCGCCGTGGTGGTCGTCAATGACGAAGCGATGGAGGCCCATCCGAGCGGGCGCCTGGTCTATTACCCGGCACCGGTCAGAGCGACGGCCGGGTGGTGGCACGCACGGACAGTCCGGCCGAGGTGCCCTTTAGCAGCACGGTACCGCCATCGCTCTCACCCCGAGGCGACCGGGTATTGTTCGTCCGGCAGGCCGTCATCACGAACAGCAGAGCCGTCACTCCGGAGGCGGCCGGCCTCTGGGTTGTAGGTAGCGATGGCACCGGCGCTCGGCGGGTTGCAATGGCTGCGTTCATCCAAAGCGCCATCTGGGACCCGACCGCCAGATTCATCGCCTACACCGCGAAGGCGGACATGACGGACGGGAACACCGTGCTCCGTGTGCTGGAGGTCGCGACCGGTGTCGAGCAAGAGATCGCACTGCCGGATCACGTCAGGCGAACCCCAGGCATGTCCGCGTACGTGAGGCTGACGAACTGGTCCAGCGACGGCGGTCTGCTCGGGATGGTCGTTGGGAAGGACTTCGACTCTGCCTGGGAGTACTGGGTGGTGCGAGGATTGGAGGAGGAAGGCTGACCCAGCCCAACTCGAAGGGAAGGCGCGAGACCCAGGCCAGCCCCAACCGGTCCACGAACGCATGCCGAGGGCCCCGCAGCCGCGGGACCCTCGTGTACTGGTGACGCTCCTCCTCACCTGATCGGGGCCAACACGCGCGTCCAGCCGACGGGACCGAATCGGGGTCTGCGCACGTGCGTGAGGGGAG
>CAYWNR010000468.1:0-3246 GCA_964459705.1 uncultured Gemmatimonadaceae bacterium
GCGACCGCGCGGCGCTCGCGCTCGGTGCTGACTGGCACGCGCCCGCGGCGTTCCTGCTTGAAGCGATCGCGAATCAGTACACCGCGAGCGCGAGCGGCGCTGACGGGACCACCGTCTGGCGCATTCAGCAGGATGGCCGGATTTGGGCCGACCGATGAGCGGGGGCATGCGGCGGAGGGAGTTCGTCGAGTCCGTTGCATCGGCCGCGGCGGTCGGCCTCCTTCCGCGAATCCGCACGCGGTCTCAGGGATCGGGTGCGCGGGACCTCGAGAACTGGGCGTGGGTGCCTGGCGGGCGGGATCGCACGGCCGCCGAGTGGCGGGCGCAGTTCACTCGGCTGCGTGAGGCCGGGATCTCGGGGGTCCTGGTGTCTGGCGGTGAGCTGCCGCTGGTCTCGGACGCCGCGCGTTCCGCCGGTCTCAGGTTCCATCGCTGGATCTGGACCCTCAACCGGAACGGTGACGCGTGGGCGCGGGAGCACCATCCCGAGTGGTTCACCGTGAGCCGGAACGGGGACTCGAGCCTGGTGAAGCCGCCCTACGTCAACTACTACCGCTGGGTCTGTCCCACACGACCGGAGGTGCGCGCGTACCTGCGCGAGGTCGTGGACGCGCTGGCAAAGAGCCCCGATGTGGATGGCGTGCACCTGGACTACGTTCGCCATTGCGATGTCATTCTGCCCCGTGGGCTCTGGTCCAAGTACGGGCTGGTTCAGGATCGCGAGCTACCGGAGTTCGACTTTTGTTACTGCGACGTCTGCCGGCAGACGTTCGCCCGGGAGTCGGGGCACGACCCGCTCGAGCTGCCGGATCCTGCTGCAGATCCGGACTGGCGCCGCTTCCGCTGGGACAGCGTCACGGGTCTGGTGCGGGAGCTAGCCGACGCCGTTCACGCTCGCGGACGGATGATCACCGCCGCCGTGTTCCCCACGCCTACGATCGCGAGAACGCTCGTCCGCCAAGCGTGGGACGAATGGCCGCTCGACGCAGTATTCCCGATGCTCTATCACCGGTTCTACGAGCAGGACGTGCCGTGGATCGGCCGGTCGACAGCCGAAGACGTGGCGGCAGCGGCTGCCGGCCGGCCCGTCTACAGCGGTCTGTATCTCGCAGATCTCACGCCCGAGGAATTGGCGACGGCGGTGCGCGTGGCCGTCGACGCGGGAGCATCGGGCGTGTCGTTGTTCAATGCCGCTGGTCTCACCGACGAACGCCTCTCCGCCTTCCGCGGCAGCATCGCTGGGTGACCGACTCCGAGGGGAGAGCGGAGCGCGTCATTGCTGATGTGTCCGCCGGTCCGCCGGTCCGCCGGTCCGCCGGCCTAGCCACCTTCGCGGCGTTCCGCCACTACAACTTCCGCATCTTCTTCGGAGGGTTCGTCGTCTCGCTGCTTGGCGTCTGGATGCAGCGAGTCGCGCAGGCCTGGCTCGTGCTCGACCTCACCGGCTCGGCGTTTTACGTGGGGCTCGTGGACGCCCTCGGATCCTTGCCCGTGCTCCTGTTGTCGCTCTACGCCGGGGTGCTGGCCGACCGCTTCTCGAAGCATCGCATGGTGGTTGCGACCCAGACCGCGGCCATGCTCGTCGCGTTGGCCTTTGCCGCCTTCATCTACGCGGGGCGGGAAACCGTCGGCATCGTGATGGCGCTGGCGACCCTCATGGGCGTCGCGACGGCCTTCGACATTCCGGCGCGGCAGTCGTTCTTCGTCGAGATCGTCGGCAAGGACGATCTGGCGAGCGCGATCGCGCTCAACTCGTCGGCGTTCAATGCCACGCGCCTGGTGGGACCGGCCATCGCCGGTCTGGTGATCGGCGCCATTGGGGTCGCCGCCTGCTTCCTCGCCAACGGCATCAGCTACCTCGCCGTCATCGCCGCGCTGCTGGCTATGCGCCTCCCGTCCTCACGTCCTCCCGTGCTCCCGTCCAAGTCTGCCTGGACCAACATCCGCGCGGGCCTCCGGTACGTCGTCGCCGAGCCGCGCGTGCGCACACTGCTCGCGAACATCGCTGTCATGAGCATCTTCGGATTGCCCTCGCTCGTCCTGCTCCCGGTCTTCGCACGCAACGTGCTGGGACGGGGAGCACAGGAGTATGGATGGATGATGTCCGCGGTTGGTGGCGGAGCGCTGATCGGCGCGCTGGCCGTCGCGACCTTCGTGCCGCGGATGCCCAAGGGACTCGTCCTCGGATGGGCCGCGGCCGCGTTCGGGGCGCTCGTGGCGATGCTCGGATTCGTCCACTCGCTGGCACCAGCCTTGGTCCTGCTCACGTTCGTCGGCGCCGCCATGATCACGACCAGCGCGCTCACCAACACGCTGCTGCAAACGCTGGCGCCCAACGAGCTGCGCGGGCGAGTCGTCTCGGCCTACATCTTTGCCTTCGTCGGCATGGGCCCGTTCGGCAGCTTCCTCGGCGGCGCCGTCGCCGGCCTGTTGGGCGTCCCGTTCGCGTTTCTATCCGGCGGCGTGATCACACTCACGGCGGCCGCCATGCTCCTGCTGCGATCGCCGGCCATGCGGGAGGCCTAGCGGCGCAGCAGGGGGCGAGGCCCTGCTCCTTGCCGATCCCTGCCGCAGACCCCATTTTCGCCCTCATGCGACGGGCCCTGTGGCTTGTGGCGTCCCTCTGGATCGGCGTGGCTGGCCCGCTCCACGCGCAGAGTGCGGTGATCACCGGAGCGGTGCTCGACTCCGCGACGACGACCCCCCTGACAGACGTCCGCGTCGAGCTGGTGGCCGGACAGGTGATACGTCGGCAGATGGTGACCGAGGCCGGCCGCTTCCGGTTCGCCCGCGTGCCCGCGGGCCTATTCACCATTCGCGCCGCGCGGATCGGCTACCGGCCGGCCGAGAAGACGGGAACGGTGGGGGCCGGTGACACCGTACGGATCGACATTCGGTTAGTGGCGTTGGGCGTGCCGCTCGATCCCGTGGTGATCTCGGCGACGCGGAGCCCGGAAGCCGTGCTGGACGCGCCGGCCGCGGTATCGGTTGTCGGGCGGGAGGCCATCGAACAGACGGTGACGCTCGCGCCGGTCGAGACGGTGCGGGATGAGCCAGGCATGGTGATGGCGAGCAAGGGGCTGATCCAGCGCACGTTCAGCGTGCGTGGGGACGCCACCGTGAACTCCGGTTCCCTCCTCTTCCTCACCGACTACCGCTACTCGGCGTTGCCGTCGGTCGCCTTCAACATTCCCTATCTCGTCGCGAGCACCCCCGAAGACCTGGACCGCATCGAGCTCGTCCGCG
>CAYWNR010000469.1:0-3236 GCA_964459705.1 uncultured Gemmatimonadaceae bacterium
CGGCATCCGCGAGTGAACTCGCGGCTCGGCGCCTGCCGGTACACCGGCGTCATTCCTTAATAGGGATCTATGGTCCCGGCATTGTGACCGCGATCTCGGCGTGCATCGCGGAGTCGCCGCAACCAGACCGGTGCAACCTTTTGCCCCCCCTCCACCGTCTCATGAGGAAGAGAGTGCTTTGGGGGTCCTCGGGTGTCGCCGGTTCACTTCTTGTTGTTTCAATTGTCGTTCAGTCCTGGAACGGTGCCAGCCGCGTCGCTGGTGTCTTCCACGCCCGCCGACGCGGCGCGAACGGCCGTCGCGTACCACGCGGTGCGGCCGCCGGTCATCGACGGGCGCGACGACGATCCGGTGTGGCGTACCGCCATGGCCATCACGGGTTTCCGTGAGTTCACCCCGGTTGAGGACAAAGATCCGCGCTTTCCGACCGAGGCCCGGGTCGCCTACGATGCGCACAACCTGTACGTGTTCGTGCGCGCCTACGACTCGAGTCCGGACAGCATCCTGACCCTCCTCGCGCGCCGCGACGTACGGACGGCGAGCGACCAAATCAAGATCATCGTGGATTCCTACCACGATCGCCGGTCGGGGTACGAGTTCGCCGTGAACCCTGCCGGCGTGAAGCGTGACTACGCGGTCTACAATGACGGTGACGAGGACGACGCGTGGGACGCGGTGTGGGAGGCGGCCACGACCATCGACTCGCTGGGCTGGACGGCGGAATTCCGCATTCCCCTTTCGCAGATGCGGTTCTCGCGCGCCGAGACCAACACGTTCGGCTTCGGGGTCTGGCGCGATATCCAGCGGACGTCGGAACGCGTCAGCTGGCCGCTCTACCGGCCGTCCAAGACCGGTTTTTCGTCGCAACTGGGAGAGCTGACGGGGCTGGTGGGCCTCGCGACACCGCGACGCGTCGAGCTGGTCCCCTATGCGGTCGCCAAGAGTCTCGAGCGGCCCAGCGACGCGAACGGATTCGACCGCACCCAGCGACTCAGCGTAGGCGCGGATCTCAAGTACGGGCTCGGGTCGAACATGACACTCTCGGCGACGGTGAATCCGGACTTCGGCCAGGTCGAAGCCGATCCCGCGGTGCTGAATCTGGGAGCGTTCGAGACGTTCTTCCAGGAACGCCGACCGTTTTTCGTCGAGGGGAGTGGCATCTTCGATTTCTCGGTCAACTGCAACGTCGTAAACTGCCAGGGGGAATCGCTCTTCTATTCGCGCCGTATCGGACGCGCGCCGCAACTCGCCAACGACTATGGCGACGCGTCCTCCCCGACTTCCTCCACCATCCTCGGCGCCGGCAAGCTCACGGGCCGTTTCCCGGGGGGATTGACGGTCGGAGCGGTGGAGGCGGTCACGGGACGCGAATCCGGGATCCAAGACCGTACGATCGAGCCACTCACGAACTACGGGGTTCTGCGACTGCAGCAGGACTTCCGCCAGGGACTCTCGGGCGTCGGGGTGATGCTGACCGGCGTCAACCGCAATCTCGATCAGTGGACGGAGGGGAGTCTCCGCCGGAGCGCATACGCGGCCGCCGTTGACTTCCGACATCGCTTCTCGCAGGGCGGATACCGGTTGAGTGGCAAGCTCGACCTGTCCCACGTCGGGGGCACGCCCGAAGCGATCGCCGCGACTCAGCGGAGTCCGGTCCACTACTATCAGCGCCCGGACGCGAACCTGAGCTTCGATTCTGCGCGAACGTCTCTCATGGGGGATGCCGAGGAGCTGCAGTTCGGAAAGTTCTCGGGGCCCGTGCGCTTCGAAACGAGTTACCAGCGCCGGTCGGCAGGGTTCGAGGTCAATGATCTGGGGTACCTGCGCCGTGCGGATCAGCAGTCATGGAGCACCTGGGCGCAGGCCCGGATTCTGAAACCGCACGGCCCGTTTCAGCAGGGGACGTGGAACGTGAACTGGTGGCAGCACTGGACCACCGACGGGCTCCCGCTCGATCGCGCGGCCAACACCAACGTGCACGCCCAATTGAACAACCGGTGGTGGATCCACGCCGGCGGCACGATCGGACAACTGGGGTCGACCTTCTGCGACCGCTGCGCCCGCGGTGGCCCCGCCCTGCGGTCATCGCCGTACATCAGTTCCTGGGCGGGCATCGAAGGCGATGGCCGGGGCGTCGTCGTCCCCTACCTGTGGTTCAACCTCTGGCGGGGTGACGAGGGGCATTCCCAAAACATCGGCATTTCCCCGGAGGTGGACCTGCGTGTCTCGACCGGCTTCACGACCGCGCTGTCCCTGGATCTGTCACACAACCGGGACGACTCGCAGTGGTTCGGGAATTTCGCCGACTCGACCGGCGCGACGCACTACACGTTCGCGCATCTGGAGCAGCGCACGGTGGCCATGACGTTCCGGGTGAACTACACGTTCAGCCCCACGCTTTCCATTCAGGTGTATGCGCAGCCATTCATCAGCAAGGGCACGTACTCGGATGTCCGCGAGTTGGCGGATCCGCGCGCCCAGTCGTACACGGATCGGTTCCAGGCCTACGACGACCCGGCCGTTACGTCGGATCCCGGCGGGTTCAACTTCAAGCAGTTCCGCTCGAACGTGGTAGTGCGGTGGGAGTACCTGCCCGGCTCGACACTGTTCTTCGTGTGGGCGAGCGGGCGCTCGGCGTACGATCCCATGGCCGGTGATCGGTCGGTCATGAAGAACTTCGGAGATCTGTTCGACTTACACTCGAACGACACCTTCCTGATCAAGGCGTCCTACTGGCTCAACATGTAAAGTCGAGTGCAGAATGGAGAGTGCAGAATGCAGAGTGCGTCGTGCGGTCTGCACTCTGCTTCTACTCTAGTCATCCCGTAGCGCGATGCCGCAACGCGCACAGAAGGCCGGATTGAATGTCCGGCCGAGATAGCGACCGCAGGCCGGGCAGCGCCAGTTGATCAAACTGAACGCCACGACGCCGACCGCGACGAGGGCGGCACCGAGACCAAAGCCGTTCCCGGTCTGCCTCCCGCTGACGACCACGATGACCAGGACGGCCAGCGCCGGCAGCATGGTAAGCCACTGCCGTCGGCGTCGAGTGGCGAACTCGGCCTTGAACTCGGCCTTCTGATGATCGGTGTACGAGGACTCAGGCATTGGCTCTCCTTACGACGCACGCTTTGCTAACCGCCTAACCGCCTAACCGCCTAACCACCTAACCGCCTAACCACCTAACCGCCCTCAACCGGAGTCGCATCCTCCGCGTCGTCGGTCACCTCGCGCAC
>CAYWNR010000470.1:0-3229 GCA_964459705.1 uncultured Gemmatimonadaceae bacterium
CCGCGAGTGGCGATCAACTCGAGCGACCTCGCCAGGTCGCGCTGGACGAGCGTATCCCCCGTGCGGAGCGGCGCGCCTTGTCTGCCGTAGAAGGCCTGCGTGTACCGCGAGAACGTCGGGAATCCCTCGGCGATCATCGCGGCCGTCGCGGAGTCGAGCACGAACCCGTTCTGGGCGAGCGCGACGGCGGGCGCCAGCAGCCGGGACCATGCGAGGCTCCCGTAGCGCTTCCACATCGACTCCCAGGCGTTCGCGTTGCCGGGCGTGGACACCGACTTGGCGCCGACCCGGTTCGCCTTGTAGTCGGGGGTCGGGGCGCGAAAGACATCCGCATTCAGGCTGTTGGGAATCCGCCCACTCGAATTGACGAACCAGGACCGGTCGTCTTTGGCGCTGTAGACGAGGATCGTCCCGTAGCCGCCGACCCCGGACATCATCGGCTCGACGACGTTCAGCGTCGCGGCCACCGCGACGGCTGCGTCGAACGCATTGCCACCCGCCTCGAGGATCGCGAGCCCCGCTTCGGTGGCGAGCGGGTGCGCGCTGGAGACCATGCCGTGGGTGGAAATCGCGGGGCGTTGCGATGCAGGGCCCGCAGATGAGCGGGGCGGAGGGGCCGAGACGAGGTGGAAACCGAGAACCAGAAGCAGCGCGGCCGGGACGGGAAGGTGCGCCATCCCCGGATACCGCCGCCGCCTCATCGCTGCCCCGGTGCCCCGCTGCTCTCGTATTCGCATCTCATCCCCGCTACGGTCGCCGGAATGGCGCGTCCGCCGTGAACTCGTACTCCTTCGGCGGCTCCGCGCCCATCAGGTTCCGCACGAAGTAGTCCCAGCGCCGCCGCATCATGTACGGCTCGTTGCCGAATCCATGGCGCCGGTTGGGGAAGAGGATGTAGTCGAAATCCTTGTTCGCGGCGATCAGGGAGTCCACCAGCACCCACGTGTTGTTGGGTGGCACGTTGTTGTCCATCGAGCCGTTGGCGATGAGCAGCTTGCCCTTGAGGTTCCGCGCCAGCATCGCGTTGGCCTGATTGTCGTAGTTCGTGCTGCCGTCAGGGTTGGTCTTCAGCAAGCCCTGCCACTTCTCGCCCCAGTCGTCCTCGTAGGTGCGGTTGTCGTGGTTCCCGGCCTGGGCGACCGCCACCTTGTAGAAGTCGGGATAGCGGAGAATGGCGTCCGCCGCGGCGAAGCCGCCACCAGAGTGGCCGTAGATGCCCACGCGGTTCCCATCCATCCAGCGATGCGCGCGCGCAAGCTGCTTGATGCCCCCGATTTGGTCGGGGAGTCCGTTGTCTCCCATGTTGCCGTAGTACGCGGTATGGAACGACTTCGAGCGCATGGGGGAGCCCATCGCGTCCAGCTCCACTACCACGAACCCCAGCTCGGCCAGGGACCGCTTGTCGCCGCGCGACGGCGTGAACTGTCGGCTGCCCACGCTCCCGGTCTGTGGGCCGGGATAGACGTAGTTGATGATCGGGTACGACGCGGTCGAATCGAAGTGCGTCGGCAGATACATGAGCCCGTAGAGATCGGTCGAGTCGTCGCGTGCCTTGACCGTGAACGGGATTGGCGGCGTCCAGCCCGCTGCCACGAGCCTGGTGATATCGGCGCGCTCCAAGTCCGCGACCTTCCGTCCTCGCATATCCCGCAGCACGGTCACCGGTGGGATGGTCGGGGTCGAGTAGTGGTCGACGACGTACCGCCCCGACTTCGCGAGCGTGACGTCGTGGTCGGCGCTGTCCGGCGTGAGGAGCGTGAGGCGCGATCCATCCATCCGCACGCTGTAGAGGTAGCGGAAGTAGGGATCCCCGGGCTCGCGGCCCGCCCCCAGGAAGTACAGCGTCCGGGCCTTCTCGTCGATTCGCAGGAGCTGGAGCACGTTCCAGGCACCGCTCGTGATCCGGTTCTTGAGCTGACCGGTCGTCAGGTCATAGAGATACAGATGTCCCCAGTTGTCGCGTTGCGAGTACCAGATCACCTCGTTGGAGGAGGTCAGAGTGTGCCAGTTGACCATGTTGAATCCGGACTCGAAGAACGTGTCCACGGATTCTTCCATCACGTCGCGCACGGTTCCCGTTTCCGGATCCGCCATCCGCAACGTGGCGTGCTTGTGGTCGCGGGAGCTGGAGACGAACGCGAGCTGCGTCGCGTCGGGGCTCCACTCGACGTCGCTGAAGTCGCTGCCCCGGCAGGCGATGTCGTCGCAGATGGTGGAGCGATGTTGGTCCGGTGGCATCTGGAGGCGGACGACGCGCGGACCGTCGAGGTGAATCACGACCCGCTGAATCCGGAAGATGACCGTGTCTTCCGGGAGCGGGTACTTCCAGGCTTCCAACCGCGGATGTCCGATGGCGGTGGAGACGAGGTACATGTCCCCAACGCCCCGCTCGTCCATCTGGAACGTGGCGATCTGCTTCGAGTCGGGCGACCACAGCACGACGGGACGGTCGCTCTTGGTCCAGCCGGCGTTGTTCGTCGCGTAGCCGAAGTCCTGGACGCCGTCGGTGGTGAGCGGCGTCTCGGCGCCCGTCGCGACATCCCGTACCCAAAGGTTGTAGTCCCGGATGAACGCCGCGTGACTGCTATCGGGGGAGAGCACCGCGTTACGGTCGGGCCGCTGCCTCCGCGTCTGGGACGCCGTGCATTGCGTGCCACCGACGTCGCACGTGAAATGCCGTCCGCGGACGTCGAACGAGAGAGACTTCCCGTCCGGCGAGAACACGAAGGTCGTAAACGGCAACGCGAACGGGGCGTACGTCGTGTCGGCGACCGCCGACAACGCGGCGGCGAGCTTCACATGGTCGAACGCCCGGGTCCGCGAACGGCGCGCCGGGTCCACGAGCACGAACTCCGTCCCCTCGGGGATGTCGTTCCGGTACCAGAATCGGTCATTATCGAGCCATGTGGGCCGCACGGTCGCTCCGAAGACCAGCGAGTCCGTGCCAGCGCGGAGGAACTGTGCGGCCCGCGCGTAATCCGCCGCCGTGAGCTGCCGGCGGACTTCGGACACCGGTCCGCGTTGGGCAACAGCCGGGACAGCGGCGAACAGCAGGGCGGGGAGAAGCATCACGTGTCGCATGCAGGACCTCGAATCGACCATGGAGATTCGACAATGTAGCCCGGCGGACCGGCGGACCGGCGGACCGGCGGACCCGACGGTCCCGACGGTCCCGACCTTCCCCACGCTGCTTGCACTAGGCATCGGTCCGTCGGTCCGCCGGTCCGCC
>CAYWNR010000471.1:0-3211 GCA_964459705.1 uncultured Gemmatimonadaceae bacterium
CTCCCGCGGCGTAGAGCGTGACGAACACGAGGTGAGGGCCGGACTCGGGGATCAGACCCACCAACCCTGCTACGCCGAGCATCGCCCACGGATTGTGACGCACGAGGGCGTTCACGTCCGTGACCCGCTCCAGGAGGGCCACACCCACCAGCACCGCGCCGGTCCACACGAAGATCCGTGGCATGTGGCGGGCGACCACGTGTCGCCACAGGTGCTCCCGCAGGAAGTGGTCGGGGACGGTGCTCACCACGAAGACTCCGAGGAGCCCGACCAGCAGCAATGTCACCCGAACCCAGTTCCACTGCGGTGGCATCCCACCGCCGCCGCGAACGACCCAGACGCTGTACCCGACCGTGCCGACGGCGAGCAGAACGCGCGTGATGGGGGGCCGTCGCCACTGGGGGAGGAGCAGGTGCGAGGAGAAGCAGGCGCACTCCTCGTCGTGAACGGTCAACTCACCGCACGAGCCACGGCAGTACCGCCCCTCGCCGGCAAATCGGTCCACCACCGGAGCCACGGCAAGGCCGAGGAGGGCGAGGCCCAGCATCAGCAGGAGTGCCTTGCCGGGAAAGAGGCCCAACATGACGAAGGCTTCGTCGCCGCTGGTTGCGATCATCGTGGCCACGAGCGCACCCACGGTCACGACCCGGTGGGAATAGAGTGCCACCACCGTGAAGGCGCCCAGGCAGCCCGGGCTCGCCCCGAGAAGCGCGGCGGCCAGGTATTGCAGCGCCGGTGAGCCCCGCAGGGCGCCCTCGAGCGATCCCCGGCTGAAGACGTTCAGGTATTCCACGGCCATCATCATCACGGTCACGAACGCCGTGATCATGACCGCCTGGCCGAGTGCGTCCTGAAGGTGGGGGTCCATCGGTGGCTCGCCTGCCGCGGGTGCTCACATACCCAGGAGTATTTTTCCTCGAATATTAGCGAATCCGTCAACGGTCCGTGTAGAGGTCGTTTCAGGTTGACGCCATTGTCCAACAGGCATTGCGTTGAAGCTTCACTCAGGGAACGGAGAAGATACCTACGAGTACGGCAAGGCTCACGGCTCCTGCGATTCCGCCGTGAGCTGTTCCTGCATGGACTGCCGGTGGTCCACCGATTTCCGCTTGCAGACGCCACCACACACAAGCATCGAGGAGCACAATGATGTCCAAGCAGAACCTGATAGAGGGACTCAACGAGGACCTCGCCGCCGAACTCGGCACGATCATCCGGTACAACTACCAGGCAGGTAGGGTGGAGGGCCTCGGGGGGGAGCAGTTGCGTCGGACGCTTCGGGAGGAGGTCTTGGACGAGCTCGGCCACGCTGCTTTCCTGACGGATGTGATCGTGGACCTCGGCGGCGAACCAACGACGTCGCCGATGGAGTTCGACAAGCCGGCGACCCTGCAGGAGATGCTGCAGGTCGATCTGGCGATGGAGCTGGCGGACGTGAAGCGGTACATGGGCCACGCTCGACTCGCCGAGGAAGCCGACGAGGTCGAACTCCGGCTCAAGTTGGAAGAGCTCGCCGCCGACGAGGCTGGTCATGCGCGTGAACTCCGGCGTATCCTGCGAGGGATGTAGTCCCACGGTGGAGGAATCCGCGCTTCACGTCGAAGACGTGACATCGCCGGACCCGTCCTGGCCTCCCCGCCCTGACCCCCGTCTGCCGTAGCATCGCGCAGTAGTCGGCCCGACCGGCGTTCTCCATGAGCGAGTCGTCCGCAATGCCCTGCCCGTCCACGGCGCGACGGTCCATCCCCCGCATCTGACGAACCGTGCCGGCGTACACGCGGCCGGTCCTCCTCCAGCCATGCCATGGCCAACGCTGCGGAACGCCGCGGCACGCCGGAGCGCGTAGGTCCTTCCGGCGGTGACTCCGACCCCTACCGCATCGAAAACGGACGGCCACAGAACATACTCATCAGTTTAGTCTACTGTGCCGTGAACCTGGATCGATCGAGATCGTCCCCGGAAGCACTTGGGTATAGTGCTTGTCTTGAAAAGACTCCTTGGTATAGATATGTTCAATACCGGGTACATACTCATGAGTTTAGTCCGGGTGCTCCGAGGAGGATGGGGTATGATCGCCGCCGACCGCTCGCAAAGCCCTCGTGGTCGAGCCCGAGAAGGCGCTGGATGGGCTGCCCGCGGGCTTGCCGACGCCCGGACGGAGCGAAGGGCGGGCCGGACATGATCGCGTTCGGCCCTGTGCCTTCCCGACGGCTCGGGCGGAGTCTCGGAATCAACCATGTCCCACCGAAGGTGTGCACGTACTCGTGCCTCTACTGCCAGGTGGGCCGCACGAGCCGGCTTCATGTCCGCCGTCGTCGATTCCTGGACGCAACGGCCGTGGCGAAAGAGGTGGGGCGCAAGCTGAAAGCGGCCGACAACAGCGGTGAGCACGTGGACTACCTGACGTTCGTACCGGACGGAGAGCCGACGCTGGATGCCGGGCTGGGCTTGATGATCGACGCACTCCGTCCGCTGGGAGTCCCGATCGCCGTGGTGACAAACGGCTCACTGCTGGGCCGCGCCGACGTGCGGGAGGAACTGGCCGTAGCGGACTGGGTGTCTTTGAAGCTCGATACGGTCGACGAGCGACGATGGCGACAGCTGAACAGGCCGCACCGTCGCTTGAACCTTCCGAGCGTTCTCCAGGGCATGCAGGCGTTCGCGGCCGGCTTCCGTGGTCGACTCGTGACGGAGACCATGCTCCTGGCGGGGCTGAACGACTCGGAGGCGGAGCTTCGTGCGACCGCGTCGTTCGTCGGA
Source organism: uncultured Gemmatimonadaceae bacterium (assembly GCA_964459705.1). Classification (GTDB taxonomy): domain Bacteria; phylum Gemmatimonadota; class Gemmatimonadetes; order Gemmatimonadales; family GWC2-71-9; genus JAOTWJ01. Next base: position 2,761 of record CAYWNR010000471.1, read on the forward strand.
GGCCTGAAGCCGGCGACGGCCTACGTGGCGGTGCCCACCCGACCGCCCGCGGAACCGTGGGTGAAAGCGGCCACGCCCACCGGCGTCACCCGAGCGTACGAGGTATTCCGTGCCCTGGCAGGTCGCGCGGAGCTTCTGGTCGGTTATGAGGGCGACGCCTTCGCGTCCACGGGTGACCCGCGGGAGGATCTTCTCGCCATCACGGCCGTGCATCCGATGAGAGAGCAGGCTGTCGCGAGGCTCCTCAAGCCGACCGGAGCCCCGGCGAAGGTTGTTGCCGAACTGGTTCGTCGCGGCGAGTTGGTCGAAGTCGATTATGGCGGGCACCAGTACTTCATGCGCCCGACAATGCGCCGCGACGGTAACGCGACGATCGGGAAGGCAAGGGAGACAAGACGATGACGACGAACGAGATGCCCCTTTCCGGCCTCCGGCTGGGGGTCCTCGGAAA
>CAYWNR010000472.1:0-3209 GCA_964459705.1 uncultured Gemmatimonadaceae bacterium
AACTGTTGGGCGCCCGACTGGTCCGCCTTGTAGACGCGGATCACGCCCGCGGGGAGCGGCATACCCAGGTGATTGGCCTCCGTGTTCCGGAACTCCAGGAACACACTGACCTTCTGGCCGGATGCGATTTCGCCCGTTTGGGCGCGGTAGTAGGACGGCTGCCCGGCAAGCACCAACCGCTTGGTGACGCCGAGGCCGCTGGCGTCGAGCAGGGTCACCTGCTTCTGCTCGTTGTTGAGCACCGTCGTGGAACGTTGGAGCGTGTAGAGGTGATACTCGAACAGTCCCTCTTCCGTCATTTGCGCCGCGGCTTCCTCGACGGCCATTGGCCGGACCCCACCGAGCTGACGCCGGGCGAGCTCCTGCACGCGCTGGACGTCGCCCGCGACCAGCTTGAGCTCCGCATCGCGGTACGACGCGCCGCTCTTGTTGTCGAGCGTCACCCACCCCGTCAAATCGGCATTGGCGTCGGCGGCATCCACCACCATGACGTAGTCGGCCCGCCAGCTCAGCCCGCGCGTCAGATACGAGGCCTCCAGCCGTCGTTGCCCCGCCGCGCCGTCGAGCAGCCACACGAGCGTCGGCTGGGCGATCAGGTCGTCGGGGATCTCGGGAAAGGCCATCCGCCCCCCGAGTCCGTAGGTGATCTCGTTGCCGACGCGGAAGATCGGACTCTGATTCACCGAGAGGACTTCGGCTTCCACCGGCTCTTCGCGTTGGCTGGCTGCGTTCCATCGATAGATGGTGATGCGGCGCCCGACGTACTTCCGGAGCAGCTGTTCCGGGCTGAGGAGATCGTAGCGATAGTTCTGCTCGAGGACGCGCAAGGGCCGGCCATCGAGCGCCCGCACGCTCACCGTGTACGGCTCGATCTGCTCGGCGACGTCCCGGAACTCGAGCTCCGCCGGTCCGCGGGCCAGGTCGACCCGGCGGATCTCCCGCACGAGGCCGAATTGCTGATTGTAGACGGTGATGCTGACCGCTTCCCGCTGGTCCGCGCCGCTCCGCCGCGGGGCCTGCGCTCCGAGTGTGCCCGCGCCCACGAGCAGCGCGAGGGGCAACACCCCGATTCCACGCCAGGACATTTGCTCTCCTCGTTGGTGGTCCAACTCCGAGGACGACCGGACAGGTGGAAGTTGCACAGACCGCCGTCCGTTCGGCAGGCGTCGCTTGCCCCGGACCGTCCGGCAGACGAGAATGGAACGATCTCGCTTCGACTCGGCGCCATGACTCGTCTCAGCAAACTCCTCGAACCCGAAGCCATGGCCCATCGGCCACCGCTCAGGGCTCGTTTCTGGCTCTACAGCGCGATCGCGTATCTCGCCCCTGTGATTCTGCAGGTGGCCTGGCCCGGACGCGGGAGCGTCGGAGACGAGCTCGTCTGGCTCGTGACGCTCGTCCCGGCCTTCCTGCTCGCGCTCCACTACGGGCTCCGCGGAGCGCTCGCCGGGCTCGTGCTCGGGACGGTGCTCTTTGTCGTGGTGCAGGTGGTGCTCGCGGTGAACTTCGTGCCCGACGATTGGCATATCACGCTCCCGATCCTCATCGCCTACGGTACCCTCGCCATCAGCGTGGGCTGGCTGTCGGAAGAGCTGCATTCCTTCTACCATCGGGCGTTGCGGGCCGAACGGCTCGCCGCGATTGGCGAAGCGTCCATGGGCATCCGCCACGAGTTGAGCGACGTCCTGTCGGTGATTGGGGCGGAGGCGGACCTCCTGCTCGAGCGGGTCCGGGACGACGGCGACGGCGAGGCGGCCGTGCGTCTCATTCGGCAGTCGACCGACCAGGCCGCGGCGCTCCTGGAGCAGCTAACGCGGCTCGACGCGGCACCACCGACGATCCGCTATTCGACCGGCGACACCGCCCTCGATCTGCGACAGCTCTCGAACCCACCCGACCACGCGCAGGCGTGACCGACTGGCTCGCGTTCCTGACCGCTATCGCCGACGCCGGTGACCCCATCGCGCTCCAGCATTTCGGCAGTGCCACCCTCACCGTGGACACCAAAGCCGACGATAGCCCGGTCACGGTCGCGGACCGCGGCATCGAGGACGCCGCCCGGCGGCTGACCCGGTCACGCCACCCGGACCTCGGGGTGCTGGGTGAAGAGGAAGGCGACACGGACGGCGACCGCCCCACCCGCCTCATCATTGATCCCATCGACGGTACCCGGAACTTCGTGCGCGGGATCCCGGTCTTCGCCACGCTCCTGGCGATCGAACAGGATGGGGAGGTCATCGCGGGCCTGGTGAGCGCCCCAGCCCTCGGGTCTCGCTGGCACGTGACTCGGGGCGGCGGCGCGTTCTGTGGAACACGCCGACTCCGCGTCTCGCCCACGGCCAACCTGGGCAATGCTCAACTGTTCCACGGTTCGATCGGTGGACACAGCGAGGATCCTCCCGTGCCGGGACTGTTCTCCTTGGCACGGCGCGTCGAGCGCACCCGGGGCTTCGGCGACTTCTACCAGCACGTGCTGGTCGCGGCGGGCGCCGGCGACATCGCGGTGGACACACCGCTCAAACCATGGGACATCGGACCGCTGATCCTGCTGGCCGAGGAAGCCGGCGGACGGGCCACCAGCCTCACCGGCGAGCGCACGCTGTACGGGGGAAGCCTCGTGACGTCCAACGGACGCCTGCACGACACTGCGCTCACCGCGCTCCGCGACCCCCGCTAGACCACCCAGCCTCCAGCGCCTGTAGCCGCCCTCCCGGGCTCCGCCAAACCTCCCTCCGGCACCCGTCTCTCGGGGCAGCATGGCCATCTATCTGTCCTGGACAAAGCATTGACATCAGGTCAACGCATCTGTATTGTCCTAGACAGATGATGGACACAGAACGCTGCCATCGCGGTGTGTGCCCCATAAACAGTTGGAGCGTAGTCACTTAGAGAGAAGTACCACCGCGGAGCACGTCTAACCCACACCACCCAAAGCGGGAGGGATGTACCATGATGTCGAATCTGATGCTCGCCGGTTTGTCGCTGTCCTTGGTCGTCGCGCCGGCCGCCGCACAGTCGGCCTTGCACGCGAACACCGCGACCCCGGCGATGCCGACCAGGAACATCGTCGAGGTCGCCGCCTCGGCCGGCACGTTCAACACGCTGCTCGCGGCCGCCAAGGCGGCGGGACTCGCGGAGACGCTTGCCGGACCGGGTCCGTTCACGGTGTTCGCCCCAACTGACGAGGCTTTCGCGGCGTTGCCCGCAGG
>CAYWNR010000473.1:0-3194 GCA_964459705.1 uncultured Gemmatimonadaceae bacterium
CAGTCGAAGCAGTAGCCGCAGCTCATGCAACGGCGAGATTCGGCGATCGCTTGGTCCTGCGTGAGACCGAGGTTGACTTCCCGATCCACGGCGTCCACGCGTTGATCCACCGGCAGCGTCGTGGGCTCGGTCCGTTCCGCCTTGACGTAGTGGTCGAGCAGCATGCGGTCGGTGCGAATGACGTCCATCTTGTCTTCCGGGGGCGTCGTGCCGAGGAACTTCCGCTCGATTGCCTCTGCGGCCCGGCGTCCGTGCCCGACGGCGGTGGTGACCAGGTCGAGCTGCGTGACGTCGCCACCGGCCCAGACACCGGGCATGTTCGTTGCACCGTATTCGTCCACGGTGATCCAGTGCTTTCCATTGACCAGCGGCTCGAAGCCGGTGAAGTCCGGCGCCTGGCTGATGGCGGAGATGACGGCACTCGCCGGGATCTCGAACTCCGAGCCCTTGATGGGGACCGGCCGGCGGCGGCCGGAATCATCGGGCTCGCCCAGCTCCATGCGGATCGCCTGCATGGCTACGACCAAGCCGTTTTCCTTCCGGAAGCCGACGGGTGCCGCGAGGAATTCGATGATGATGCCTTCCTTGATAGCCTCGTCCACTTCCTCGGGAATCGCCGGCATCTCGGCCCGCGTGCGGCGATAGAGAATGGTGACGTTCGCACCGAGCCGCCGGCAGATGCGGGCGGCGTCGATGGCCGTGTCGCCACCGCCGACGATGATGACGACGACGTCCTTGCCGAGCTGCAGCTGCTCGCCATGGTGGAACCGGCTGAGAAAGTCCACGCCCGAGAAGATGTTGGGGGCCTCCTCACCTTCCACGCCGAGCGTCACGCCCTGCTGGGCGCCGAGGGCCACGTAAATGGCGTCATACGACTGCTGCAGCTCGCCCAACGAGACATCGCGGCCGATCTTGACGCCGCACTTGAGCTCGACTCCGAGGTCCAGGATTCGCTGGATCTCGGCCTGGAGCACGGATTCGGGCAACCGATACCCCGGGATGCCCCAAAGCAGCATGCCACCCGGCTTCTGCATCGTTTCGAAGACGGTGACGCGGTATCCGCGCCGCGCGAGCTGATAGGCGCACGACAGCCCGCTCGGCCCCGCGCCGACCACCGCGACCTTCTGCGGGCGCGTGTCGTCGGTGAGCTTCTTGAACTTGAGACCCTTCTCGATGCCGAAGTCGCCGATGGACCGCTCGACCTTGTTGATGCCGACGGCGCCCTCCAGCTCTTTGCGGTTGCACTCGGTCTCGCACGGCGCCGGACACACGCGGCCGCACACCGCGGGGAAGGGACTCGTGTCGGTGTAGATCTCCCACGCCCGGGTGAACGCGTCCTCGGTCGAGCGGCCCTGCTGCTCCGCTTGCGCGATGGTGGTGAGGAACTCCCGAATGTGGTTGCCGCTGGGGCACGTGTGCCGGCACGGTGGCTTTTTCTCCACGTGCCTCGGCCGAAGGGGCGACTGCTCGCGTGACCCGCCACCGGAAAAGCTCCGGCTCCCAAAACTGGTCTTCTTCTTCTTGACGATCTTCGCCACGGTTACCTCACCCCTTGAGTCGTGCGCCCGGTCGCGCGCGCCCCCGTCACGAGGGTGGCGCGTGCATCGTCACATCGTGCTGCTCGCAACCTGCGATGGTCCGGCTCCTCAACCGCCGGCGGCACCTTCCGCATGCGGCACCTCGATGAAGCTCCCCCCGAAGTACGTGTACACGCACCGGCCGGAGTCCATGAGGATGCGGATGGCGGCCTTGCATTTCTGTTTGTCGCACTCGCCTTCGCCGAACTTCTGGATCATCGCCTTGGTCAGGTCACCAGCCTTGAACTTCTTCTTGCCCTGGTATTCGCTGACCATCGCAAACATGGCGTCCGCGACGGCTTCGGTCGTGACGGCCATAGTGCACCTCCTAGAGGCGGATCTGAGCGGACCGCTTGTAGGTCAGGCCCGCATGCTTGAAGTCGTCAATGTGCTCCTTCTGGAACTCGATCCCCGTCAGCTTGAAGAACCGAGGCCAGCCGATGCGCTCGATGAACTCGCCCATCCGCTCGAACTTACGCGCGTGCGTGGCCCACACGTCCACGATATTCCGGACGGCGTCGACCACCTCGGGCCAGCGGGGTGGGTTGTTGGGCAGGAACGGTATGGCCAACTTGGAAAACCGGGGCTCCACGCGGGCGTTGGAGACTTTCCCGCCGACCCAGATGGAAACGCCGTCGTTGAGCGCATCCGCGATGGGGAGCGCCGGGCACACCGAGAAGCAGTTCGCGCAGAACATACAGTTCTCTTCCTCGATTTCGACGGACGGATTCCCGTCCACCGTCACCGGCCGGATCGCCGCAGTCGGGCACGAGGCGATGACGTTCGGGATCTCGCAGAGCTTGTTCAGTCCACCTTGCACGCGCGGCGGCCGGCGATGGACGCCGAGAATGGCAATGTCCGAACAGTGCACTGCGCCGCACATGTTGAGGCAACAGGCGAGCGCGATACGGAGCTTGCCCGGAATCGGCTTCGTGCCGTCGAAGTACTCGTGCAAGTCGTCCATGACGGCTTTCACCACCCCGGAGGCGTCCGTGGCTGCCGAGTGGCAATGGACCCACCCCTGCGTGTGGACGATGCTCGAGATGGCGGGCCCGATTCCGCCCACGGGGTGACCGAGGTCCGCCAGATCCTTGATGAGCGGGTCGATCTTGGACTGGTCGGTCAGCAGAAATTCCACATTGTGCCGGCTTGTAAACCGCAGGTATCCGTCGCAGTACTTGTCCGCGAGCTCGGCGTACTTGCGGATGCGCTTGATGCCCAAGAGCCTTGGCGAGCCGGCGCGGACCGTGAAAAGCTTGTCGCCGGTCTCGGAGACGTGCACCATCACGCCGGGTTTCAAGATCTCGTGGTATTTCCACTTCCCGTAGTTCTTCGTGATCATGGGCGACAGGAACTTCCGAAAGTCCGGTGGCCCGATATCGGTCAGTCGTTCAGTTGCCATCTTTCATCTCCCGAAGGACAAGTGTCAGTGTGCGTAGGTCCGGAAACCGCGTGATCCTCCGGTTATCCCTAGACCGTGCTCTCCGCTTCCTCTTCCTCGTCACCTTCCTCGTAGTACTCCTCGTAGAAGACGTAGGGGTTTTCTCGCGGATGGGCGATCATTTCCGGAGTCGGTTCGATCTCGATTGCTTCCAAGAAGTTGCCGAGCCCGACGCG
>CAYWNR010000474.1:0-3191 GCA_964459705.1 uncultured Gemmatimonadaceae bacterium
CCGGCCGCGCGGCCGAGCGTGAGGTACTCGAGCCCCACGTCACACAGGAAGGCAAGCCGCTCCACGACCTCGCGCAGGATGGGTCCGGCAATCTCGAGGTCGACCGTGCCGCCCGTCTCGCCGTGGGTGGGAAGGTCGCGAAGGAACGTGAGCGCCTCACCGACCGGGAGATCCACGACCTCGCCGATGTTCCGTCCATGCACCAGGACGCTCAGGCTCTCGCGCTTCAGCCGATATCCGTGGCAGACGTCGCACCGGCGTTCGGTCATGTACTCCTCGAGCTGGGTGCGGACCGCGTCCGACGACGTCTCCTGATAGCGGCGCGTGACATTCATCAGGATGCCTTCCCACACGCTCTCGTAGGCCGCCGAGCTCCCGCCGGCGGGAAACCGCAGCGGCCGGTCGGGGACGCCGTGGAGCAGAATGTCGCGCGCGCGTGTGGGAAGATCGGCCCAGGGAACGTCCAGGCGGAACTTGAACGTCTGGGCCAGGGTCGGGAGCACGACCTTCCGCAGGTAGCCACTCGGCTCGCCCCACGGCAGCACGACCCCCTCGAGGACGGAGATCCGAGAATCGCCGAGCACCAACTCGGGACTGACCTCTCGCCGCGTGCCGAGCCCGCCGCACGCCGGGCAGGCGCCGTAGGGAGAGTTGAACGAGAACTGGCGAGGCTCGAGCTCCGCCAGCGAGTACCCACAGGTCGGACAGGCGAACCTCTCGGAAAAGACCGTCGTCTCCTTGCCCCGCACGACCTCCACCAAGCCCTCCCCCGCCCGCAGGGCCGTCTCGACCGAGTCGTGCAGCCGGGCGCGATCCGCGGCGCGGACGACGAGGCGATCCACGATCACGGCGATCTCGTGGTTGACCCGGCGGTTGAGCTTCGGCGGGTGTGCGATCTCGTGGACCTCGCCATCGACCCGCACGCGGACGAAGCCCTGCCGCCGGATCCCCTCGAACAGGTCGCGAAACTCCCCCTTGCGGCCCCGCACCAGCGGCGCCACCACCTCGATGCGGGCGCCTTCGGGCCACTGGAGGATGGCGTCGGTGATCTGCGTCGCGCTCTGCCGGCGAATGGGCCCGCCGTCGTTCGGACAATGGGGGATGCCGACCCGCGCCCACAACAATCGGAGGTAGTCGTAGATCTCGGTGACCGTCCCGACCGTCGAACGCGGATTGTGCCCCGCGGTCTTCTGCTCGATCGAGATGGCGGGAGAGAGACCCTCGATGGCGTCCACATCGGGCTTCTCCATCAAGCCCAGGAACTGCCGCGCGTACGCCGACAAGGACTCCACGTAGCGACGCTGGCCTTCGGCGTAGATCGTATCGAAGGCGAGCGAAGACTTGCCCGAGCCGGAGAGGCCCGTGATCACGGTCAGGCGATCGCGCGGGATCTCGACGGTAACGTTGCGCAGGTTGTGGACGCGCGCGCCACGAACGATGAGCCGGTCGTCAGGCATAGCCGTCGAACGTAGCGCGAGCCCGAAGGCGCGGTCAACGGGCGACCTGCGGACGCGCGTGGTGGCCGCGACTTGCGGCCCCCCTGTGGCGCGGGCTACTTTGGCCTCCCCCATTTCACTGAGGGTGCCTCCGCCGTGACTGTCGCCGAAACTCCCGTCGTCGTGCTCACCACCCTTGGCAGCCCCGACGCGGCACGGGATCTGGTTCGGCGATTGGTCGAGGATCGGCTCGTGGCGTGTGGGACCGTGGTGCCCGGCGCGACCTCCATCTACCGGTGGCAGGGTGCCGTCACGACCGACGACGAGGTGCTTGTCGTGCTCAAGACCGTCCGCGGGCGCTGGGACGCCCTCGCCGCCGCCGTCGATCGTCATCACCCGTACGACACGCCCGAGCTGGTTGCGCTCCCCGTCGATGTCGGGCTGCCGCGCTACGTGGAGTGGCTGACGACGCAGACCGCGGAGATACCGGCATGACCCGGCGCCATCATCGCGGCCGACTCCGGCAGCGCTACGTTCCGCCGTCACCGGCACCCGAGCCGCGTCCATCGCCGTTCGAGTTAGTAGACGACGCCGAGCTTGACACGGCGGCAACGGCCGCGTCAGCGGAATCCCCGCCGGCAGCCGCCGAGCCGGTACCCTCGCACGACTTGCTGTTCCGGGCGGCGCAAGAGGCCGCGCAGCGCGGCGAGCTGGTGCGGGCCATCGGCATCTATCAGGAGCTGCTCCGAACGAGCCCGGACCATTCCGCCGCGCGCGTCCGCCTCGCGACGCTCCTGGGCCATCAGGGCGATCCCGACACGGCCCTGGCCGAATTCGAGTGCGTGCTGCAGCAGCACCCCGACGACACCGCCGCGCTGGTCCGGCGCGGTCTACTGCTCGGGCAACTGGGACGCTTCGCGCCCGCCGAGCGGGACCTCGCCCGCGTGATCCAGCTCGAGCCCACCAATGGGGAAGCGCACCTCGGTCTCGGCGTCGTGCTGTCCCGCGCCGGCCTCTGGCGCCGGGCCATTCCCCACCTCCGTCGGGTGGTGGAGCTGGATCCGAGTTCGGCGCAGGCCTACGATCACCTTGGCGACGCGCTCAACCAGGTGGACGACCTGGCCGGGGCGCTCCAGGCGTTCCAGCGATCCACCGAGCTGCGCCCCAACAACGCCAAGGCGCTCCGTGGACTTGGCATCGTGTACGACCGCTTGAACCGTCCTACGGAGGCCGCGCAGATGTACCGTCGCTCGCGGGAGCTCGCGGGCGCGTGATCCGCGTCGTGGTGGACGACCTCGCGTTCGTTGCGGCGGACGCGATCGTTCGACCCGCCACCGCGCTCCTCGAACCAACCGCGCCGGCACTCCGCCGCCTGGAGCAGGCGGGCGGTGCCGCGTTCTGGGACCAGCTGCGCACCGATCGGGAGCTCGCGGTGGGATCCGCCGTCGTGACCGGCGGCGGCGCCCTGGCGGTTGAGTTGGTCATCCATGCTATCATTCGAAGCGTTGCGGAACCGGTCACGCGGGACACCGTCCGCCGCGCGCTGACGGCCGCCCTCCAGCGGGCGGCCGATTGGCAGTTGGCCCATCTGGCGATCCCGCCGATCGGCACCGGCGCCGGTGGCCTGGCGCTGGAGGACGTCGCCGAGATCATGGGGGCGACCTTCGCGGTGCTTCCGGGACCCAACGGATTCCCGCGCGACGTCACGATCGTGGTCGAGAACGAGGAGGAACACCAGGTCGTGGAGGCTTTCAT
>CAYWNR010000475.1:0-3190 GCA_964459705.1 uncultured Gemmatimonadaceae bacterium
CGGATTTGCTGGCACGTCGCGCACGCTAAGCACTGCGCATGCCGGCCCATTCCGCCCGCGCTCCACGCGGAGATCCGGAAGCGGCGCCGGAGTGCGCGCCGGCGGGCGACGCGGTAGCGGCTCCCTCGGAGTACGCGCGCGGACTGGAACGGGCCCCACCCGGAGTTCGCGCTGGGAGGCGGAAGGGACGCCTCCGGTGGCCTCCCTTTGCGGGGTCCCGCTCGCTGGACCGCCGGTTGCGGCCGGCCGTTTCCACCGATCCACCCCCCGTCGAACAACTACGAGCACTTCTTCCCCGCACCCCGCCATGATCCGCCGGCTCCGTCAGTCCCGTCTCCCCCCCTTCAGAACCTCCACGTCGTCCACCACCGCCTACGGAACGAACAGCCGCACCCGCACCGGCACCGCACGGGACGTCACGGTCCCGTCGCCCAACTCGCCCCTGTCGTTCCCACCCCAGCAAAACGCGTTTCCGTCGGTCGCGATCCCACAGACGTGACTCTGCGAGGCCGCAAGCTGCACGAACCGACGGTCCCCGCTCACCGCAACCGGGGTAGTGGCGTTAGCCATGGTGCCATTGCCCAGGCGACCGTTGGTGTTATCTCCCCAACAGTAGGCGCTGCCGCCGTCAATGATGCCACACAGGAATCCGTCCCCGCCCTCCAGCGCAACGAACGCGAGACCAGTGGCGCTTGGGATCGGGAAGGTTGCGAAGTCGATGGTGCCGTTTCCGAAATATCCGCTTCCCCAGCAGTACGTCTGCTGGGTGGTGGCGACCGCGCAGACGACGTTGCCATCGTCGGCGAGGATCGGTTGGTACGAGAGGCCGCCCGCCACGGGTGAGGGGATCTTTGCGCAGCCACCGAGACCTGCGCACGTATCCGGGGGTGGCTCGTTCCCCAAGCCCAGCGTGGTCGATGCGCCCCAGCAGTACGCGTCCCCGCTCGTTGTCACGCCGCACGTGCCGCTGAACGCCGTGCTGAGCGCTGTGAACGGAATGCCCCCACTCACCAGGGTCGGTTCCGTGACGAGGGTGTCGCTGCCGTTGCCGAGTCGCCCCCACGCGTTCGATCCCCAGCACAACGCCGCGCTGCCGGCGGTGAGGGCACAGGGCCCACTGGAATTGCCGATGACGACGTGCGCGAACATCGAGTCGGTGTGCACGGCTGTCGGGACTGTTACATCAGGTGGGTTGCCGGACTCACCGATCCCGATCTGACCCAGGTCCCCATCGCCCCAGCAGTATCCCTGCCCCACGGTGGTGAGCGCGCACACGAAGTAGGCGCCCGCGGCCACGTCCATCCACGCGTGCCCGCCGCTCACAAGGGTGGGCGTGGGGTTGGGCTCGCTGGTCCCCACGTTGCCGGTGCCGCCGATGCCGAACCAGCTGATGCCCCAGCAATACAGCTCGCCGCCGGTGATCACGCCACAGGTGAACCCCCCGCTCGTCATGCCGACACCGCCACCACCCATGTTTCCGCCAGCCACCGCGATTCGCGTGAAGCCGACGACTTGCAGAGTGGGAGACAGCGTAGTGACCGCCTGCCCGTTTGCCGTCACCGCCACGGTGAGGGCGGTCCCGATCGTCTCCGCCACGAATGCCCCATGGTAGGTGCCGTCGCCATCGTCGGTGGCTGGTAGGAAATTGCCGGTGCTCGTCCCTCCCTCACCGGCGAACGTCACAGTGGCCCCCCCGAACGACAGCGGGTGGTCGCGTGCATCGCGCGCCTCAAGTTGCATCAGGATCGTGTCGCCCGGAAGAGCCCGGGCGTGCGCCACGGCAACGACCGAGCGTGCCGGGTCGAGCACCTGCCGCACCGCAACACGGACCGAGTCCGCGATAGGCGGTGCGACTGCACGAACGAAGGCGGAACCATTGCCGACTGCCGTCACGAGTCCACCCTGTACCGTGGCGACGGTCGCATCCGACGTAGACCAGCTCACCGCTCCCGCCACTGGGTGGGCCATGGCGTCGAACGCGGTCGCCACGAGGCGCACCGTATCGCCCAACGCGGCCAACGTGTCGGGCGCCGAGAACACCTCGAGCGATGTGACGACCTGCTGGACAACCATGGCGGCCGAGCCCTTCACCCCTTCCGCGCTGGCCGTGACGACGGCCTTGCCGCCGGCGACCGCGGTGGCAACTCCCACACTGTCGATGCTGAGGACCGAGGGGGCAGAGCTCGTCCACATGAAGACCACGCCGACGAGCGCAACCTGGTCCAGGTCGTATGCCGTTGCGACGAGTCGTCGCGTATGGCCGATCGCCCGAAGCGTGTCCTGCAGCGGCGTTACGACGATCGACGCGATCGTGATGGTGGGCTGGGTGATTGGCTCACTCGCGCACGCAAAAGCAAGGACGAGCGTCGCGGCCGGGATCTTCGCACTCCGCATGTGCTGCTCCGTGTCTTGTGAGCCCACGCCGACCAACGCGTACCGCTCCAACCCAGCAATCGTTGCAACCGAGATATGAAAATCGGGTGAACCGCCCGTGAAGGCGCGGAGCGCGTCAGGCCACAGCGCCTTCTCTACTCGGGTCGGGCACCGGCGCTCAGTGGATGGTGGCGTCGGAATAGGAATCTCAATCGGCCCTCCGGAAGTGCGGTGGGCTGAACGCACCGTCGCCGGCGTCTGCAGAGCGGGTCGAGCCGCGGCGGGCAGCCGGAGTTGGGCGCCATAGGGGCGGTCGTCCGCGCGGGCGACGGGTGGGGGGCGCCGGGCGGCGGAGGTCGGTCAGGATCCGGTCGATGACTGGCGCCTGGGTAATGAACCCGACGATGCGCATCGCGTCGCCGCACCGGGGACAGCGCAGCGGCTCGACCGCGAAGATCCGCCGGAGCGGTTCCGCCCAGCGGCGGCGCACGGCGGCGAGTGCCGGCGGCCCCACGTCGGCGACGACCACTGCGGGCGGCTCGGGGCAGCCGGCCTGGGTGCTGGGCCCGGTACGGCGAGCTCTGTGCACATCACCTCTCGGACCCTACGGCGTCGGACTGTCGGCAGTTGTGCGTCGATGCCTACGCTGTCCAGCATCCGGGCCAGCGGGGGCCACAAGCGATCCAGTCGGTCGGAGGGATGCCGCGTGGCGGTGACGACCGCCTGCTCACGGACTCGTGCAGAGCTTCCCTAGAACGTCGCCGGCTGCGCCGTTCCGTAATAGATCGCGTTGAAGAAGAACTTGAACGTGCCGTGC
>CAYWNR010000476.1:0-3188 GCA_964459705.1 uncultured Gemmatimonadaceae bacterium
GCCGATCGGACGGTGGCCAGCAAGCGGACGGTATCGGCGGGTTTCTGCAAGTACTCGAACGCCCCCAGTTGCCGAGCCTCTCGCTCCTCCCGATCGGATCCGTGGCCGGTGAGGATGATCACCTGGATGTGCGGATGGGTCTTCTTGACCCGCTCGAGCACGGCCATGCCGTCGATGCCGGGCATGCGGAGATCGAGGACCATCACGTCGGGCGCGTCCTCCTGCACCATCCGGAGCGCTTCCTCGCCGTTCAAGGCGACGCGACTCCCGACGTCCCGCATCTCCATCCGCTCGGCCATCGTCCGCACGTAGTCTTCTTCGTCGTCGACGAGCAGCAGCTTGATCTTCCGCATCACATCCTCCCCGGCCCGCGATCACCCGTTACGGAAACGGTCCCGCGGTTCTCCCCAAGCTGACGCCACCCGCTCCCACTACGGTCCTACACTCCGACCCCGCCCGCCCTCACCGACCCCGCGGCGCTCGCGAGAAAACGATCCGGAACCCGTACGGCTCGTCCGCGGCTTCGATCGACGCGTCGAGCCCCCGGACCAGCTCGACCAGGCGAGGCCAACTGGGCGCGCCCGCGGGGGCGGGCAGCGCCTGGGCTGCGGCGGTTCCGGTGACCACCACGGACGGGCGGTCGCCACTGCCGACCACCCGCATGGTCACCACGCTGTCGTCCGGGAGCTGCTCCAGGCAACAATCGATGGCACTCACGAGCGCCATCTGCAATCGCAGCGCGTTGACGCGCACCGACCGGGCATCCCCCTCCGCCTCTGCCTCGATGCGCTGGCGCCGCTGCCGGGCGAATCGCTGGCAGAGAAAGGCCACCTGCTCGGCCTGCTGGCCGAGGTCGAGCGCTTCTTCGGCGTGGTCGAGACCGTGTGCGAGCCGGTTGAGACCGGTGAGAAGCGCGGCACCACGTCCGACCTGCGCGTCGATCCGGCGGGCCGCGTGGAGGAGCTTCTCCGGGTTCACGGACTTCTGCTGCTGGGATGCGAGCACCAGGTCCTCCACCAGGCCGGCGGATTCCTTCACGACCGCGAGCACGTTGCGCAACTCGTGGGTCGTGCTGGCCGTCATCCTGGCGATGAATGCCGCCTCGGGATTCTCCACCACGTCTCCCCGCCGTGTATGGGAAGAAAATATCGTGAAAGTTGTCACAGATGGAAGGTGCATCCCGGCAAATCGCGGTTGCGAAGTCGCACCCTGGTGGTCCCCATTTGGAGGAAGCACGTGTCCCACAACGACCTAGCGTCTGGGATCGCGCCCCTAGGCCATCGGCCTGGCGGACGCCGCGGGGATGAGCGCCTTGCGGAAGGCGTGCTGGGTCTTCGCCCGCTGGTAGCCGAGGTGTTCGTAGAAGCCGTGGGCCTCCGCGCGGATCACGTTGCAGCGGAGCGAGACGAGGGGCAGCGCCTCGGCCCGTGCCCAGGCCTCGACGGCCTCGACCAGCGCGCGCCCGATCCCGGTGCCGCGGGCGACCGCCGCGGTGACGAGACCGAGCAGCTCGCAGCGGGTCCCCGATTCCAACAGCACCTGGCGTGCGGCGTGCACCCAACCGAGCACCGTGCCGTCGGGCCCTTCCGCAACGCGGATGCATTGGGCCGGATCTTCGACCAGGACCTGGAGTCGCGCGGCGATCTCCGCGGGCGTTGCCGGGTATCCCAGCTCGTCGCTGAGCCGAGCTATGGGTGCTACGTCGTCGAGGGTAGGCGGTCGAACGGTGATCGTGCGCATGGGTTCTCGGAGCTGGTGCTGGTGTCGGCGGTTGGGACCCTCAACGAGCGATCTCGTCCCACAGTCGCAGCCACGCGTTCAATTGCCGGAATACGAGGAAATGGTCGTGCACATGGCGCTGCCCGCTCCGGCCCCAGCGGTCGCGCGCCTCGTGGTCGGCCAGCATCTCGTCCAGCAGCTGGACCAGTTCGGCTTCGTCCGTCGGATTGCGCGCCAATCGCCCGTCGACGCCGTCCCGAATCTGGTGTCGCGGGCCGCAGGCCTGCGCATTCGAGAGGATCGGGATGCGCTTCCACATCGCCTCGGTCACCGTGAGGCCGAACCCCTCACGGATCGAGTTCTGCACCACCAGCGTCGACGCGCGCTGCAGCGCGTTGACCATGAGCGCGTTCTGCTCGGGCGACTGCATGGGCAGCGCCACGATGGCGATGTCGTCCTGGATACGTGGTTCGAGCGCCAGGTAGGCCGACCGCAACTCTTGCAGCACCTCCTTGCCTTCCGGATCGTCTTCGATCGACGCCGGATCCGGACCGGCGAGCACCAACCGCACCAGCTGTTGCCGTTTCCATCGGAATGGGTTCTCCGTGGACCGCTCCCCCGCGAAGGCCGATCGCTTGAACTCGGCGAATGCCCGCAACAGCGGCTCGAACCCTTTGAGGCGATCCCAGCGCGACACCTGCGTCACGATCGGCCGGCTGAGCAGACCGATGTCCCCCCACGCGTTGGCCGTCTCGAAAGCGCCATGGCGCTGGAGGCGCTGGGCCAGGGCGGGGTAGGGGTCCGTCAGCAGGGGCCCGGGTGCGACCGCGAGCGCGGAGTTGGCCAGGACGTCGACGATGATCCGCAAGTGAAGGAAACGGTTCTTGGGCGTGATGGGGTTGATGCCCGGGTAGATGACGTGCGCGCGCCCCTGGAACATCGGCGGGATGTACTCCTCCGCCGAGAAGACCGCGTGGTCGTAGTCGGCGGCGTACGGCTGGAGAAAGTCCCAGGCGGAGGCGGTAGCGGCGTTGGTGCTATCGAGGCCGATGTGACACCGCCAGGCGGTGACGATCGAGTGGTCCTGCTTGAGCTGCCCCGCGAGCGCCATCGGCTGCGGGTCGTGCACGACCACGATGTCGCCGTCCTTGATGTGTTCCCGCAGGAACGCGGCGTTGGTGGCGTTGGTCGCCTCGTAACATGCACGGGCATCCCCGTCGAGCGCGCGTCCGTTCGCGGCGCCGTGGATCCGGTTGTGGAGCGACTTCGTGATGGCAAAGAAGTCGGGATCGTCGGCGTCGATCACGACCCATTCCGTGTCGATGCCGACGCCGCGGAGCAACGCCACCATGGTTGGGAGCATCTCCGCGACTCCACCGCCCAGGGAGGTGGAGTTCACCATCCAGACCCGCCGTCCCTTGAGGCGCGCCGCCGTCGCCTTGGCGGACGCACGGTAGTCGTCGACCGCC
>CAYWNR010000477.1:0-3177 GCA_964459705.1 uncultured Gemmatimonadaceae bacterium
GCGCGCGTACGCCCCAATGAACGCCCCCGTCTTTTCCTTTGAGCCGACCCGCCGCGAGACGATATCCATCTCCCGCGTCTGCTGGATGTACGCCTGCACCGCGGCCCGGTTCGCAGGCTCCGTGAGCGGCTCCACCAGCGGATGCTCGGGCGCGAGCACCACCCACGTAGCCCCGAAGACCGTATCGGGCCGCGTCGTGAATACCGTGATGGCATCCCCGGCCGTCGTCTCGAACACGAGCTCGGCTCCCTCCGACCGGCCGATCCAATTGCGTTGGGCCGTGCGGGTGGTATCCGACCAATCGAGCGTCTCGAGGTGATCGAGCAGGCGCGGCGCGTAGCGCGTGATGGCGAAGAACCACTGTTCGAGCACGCGCTGCGTGACCAGCGTCTCGGGATGCCGCTCGCAATAGCCGTTGATCACCTGCTCGTTGGCGAGCACCGTCTTGCACTCGGGACACCAGTTGACCGGCGCCGCCTTCCGATACGCGAGCCCGGCCTTGTACAGCTGGACGAAGATCCACTGGGTCCACTGGTAGTACGTGGGGTCGGTGGTCGAGAGCTCGTGATCCCAGTTGACCATGAGCCCGACCCGCCTGAGCTGCGTGCGGAACCGCGCGATGTTCCGCGGGATGAGCTCCGCCGGGTGCGTGTTCACCTTGAGCGCGTAGTTCTCGGAGTGAATCCCGAAGGCGTCGAACCCGATCGGCTCGAAGACATCCTGCCCCTGGAGCCGCTGGAAGCGCCCCCGGATGTCGGCCCCGACGAACGCGAACACGTTCCCGACGTGCAGCCCCTCGGCCGACGGGTAGGGGAACATCATCAGGTTGTAGAACGGGCGGGCCACGCTCCGGAGATCCAGACTGTTCGTCCGGCGCTCCTGCCAACGCAGCTGCCATTTCTGCTCGACGGCCTCGGGATCGTAGGCCATGGGCTCCGGTCGGGCTGTCGCCATAGCCTACAAATTTACAACGGCTTGGAGTGACTTGCCGACCTCGCGCGACCGCGCCTACCTTTGGGCGCGCCCATGGCCGCCGCCTTCCGACTCCGCACCGCAATCCTCGCCGTCGCCATCCCGGTGGTCGCGGTGTTCATCGGTGGCGGTGCCTACATCGCCATCCACTTCACCAGCGCGGAAATCGAGGGCGCGGTGACCGAGGGCCTCCTCGCCGGTGCCCGCCGTGGCGCGGTCGACCTGGGCGCTTTCCTCGGGAACCAGCGACGGCAGCTCCGCGCGATTGCCCAAGCCCCCGGGGTCGTGAACGCGGCCCGCACCGCGGACCGAGAAGTGACCCGACTGGGGCTCGATCGCTTGGACGCGGAGACGCTGGAGGACCGCTTCGCCGACCGGCGCATGTTGGCCCCCGATCCGACCCTGCGGCGCTTCCTCCAGGCGTTGCGCGACAGCGCGGAGTACGCGGACCTGGTGCTGGCGGACGCGCACGGGTTCGGCGCCACGGCGGCGTCCGACCCGACGCGCTTCGTGTGGACGGACGAGCCGTGGTGGCGCGAAGCCATGGCGAACGGATCGTACGTCGGGGAACCGTACTTCGACGACGTCGCCCGGGTTGCCGCCCTGGAGCTTGCCGTCCGCGTCGACGACCCCGCCACGGGGCGCCCGGTCGGCGTCCTTCGCGGTCCGATCCGCCTCGCCCGCATCCGCCTGAGCGACGACAACGCCACCCAGGCGGTGGTGGAGATCGTCGACAACAACGGCCGGATTATCGTGACGCGGGACGCCAACCGCATTCTCCGGGACTCACCCGTCGCCCCGCTGCTGTCGCAAGCGCGTCAGGTCATGATCGTGCGGGCGCCGCTCGAGAGCGGTGACGAGTGGATCGCCGCCCTGGTCCCCGATATCTCAGGACGCTGGTGGTCCGTCGTGCGCGCTCCGGTCAGTGTAGCGTTCCGCGGGAGCCGGAGCGTGGTCCTCATCATCGGGGCGGTCATGGGCGCCGTCCTGCTCGCCATCATCGCCAGCCTCTGGTGGGTGGCGAGCTGGCTCGACCGCCGCATTACCCTGCCGCTCGAATCCGCGGCTGGCGTCGCCAAACAGGTGGCGGGTGGTGACCTCACGGCCACGGTGCCCGATCTGGCGGCAGGTGCGGGAGAAGTGGACGAGCTGTTGGAAGGACTGCGCACGATGGTGTCCGAGCTCCGCACCGTCGTCACCGGTATCCGGGGGTCCGCGGAGGAGCTGGCGGCCATGGCGGAGCAGATCTCCGCCAGCACAGAGGAAATGTCCGCGTCGACCGAA
The DNA here is from genome assembly GCA_964459705.1 of uncultured Gemmatimonadaceae bacterium. GTDB lineage: Bacteria > Gemmatimonadota > Gemmatimonadetes > Gemmatimonadales > GWC2-71-9 > JAOTWJ01. The sequence continues at coordinate 2,257 of CAYWNR010000477.1, forward strand.
GAGATGGCCTCCACTTCGCAACGGCTCTCCGATCAGGCCACCGACCAGGCGACCCAGGTGCGGGGCGCGGCGGCGGACGCCGAACGGATCCTCCGGATCGCGACGCAGCTCGCGGAAGGCGCCAAGCTGGCGGCGACACGCAGCGCCGACCTGCGGGAGACCGCCGAAGGCCACCGCGCCCGCCTCACCACCGGCAGCGAGCGGCTGGCGAAGCTGGCGGCCGACGTGGAGGCAGGCGCGCAGGAAGCCGACACCCTCGCCGGCTTGTCCGCGGAGGTCCAGCAGTTCGTGACGCAGGCCCGCACCATCGCGACCCGCACCAACATGCTGGCGCTCAACGCCGCGATCGAGGCGGCGCGCGCCGGCACGGAAGGTCAGGGCTTTGCCGTCGTCGCCGATGAAGTCCGCAAGCTGGCGACCCAGGCGGCGCAGGCCGCCCAGAACACCTCGGAGACCGTCATCCGCGTCCTGCACGGCGTCGAAGCGACGCGCGATCGCCTGCGCCAACTGGCGTCCGAGAGCTCAGCGGTGCGGGAGATTGCGGACCGTACCGCGCGCGGCCTCGAGGAGATCACCGATCGCGCGACCGAAGGGAACAGCTGGGCGGACGAGATCGCCGCGGCGGCCGGCGAGGCCGAAGGGCTGGTCGCGGAAATCACCGACCGCTTACGGTCCGTTTCCGAGAGCACGGAGAGCAGCGTCGCCGCCATCGAGGAGATCGCCGCCGCCGCCGAAGAGCAGAGCGCGTCCACCGAGGAGATCGCCGCGTCGGCCGCGCACCTCGCCGAGGCCTCGGAGCGACTGAACGCCGGGGTGAGCCGATTCCACCTCACCGACCGGCAAGGCGACTAGGGACGCTCCTCGACCGGCCCCCACAGGTCGAGCGCCACCGCCCGCACCTCGGTCACATCCGGAAGCGCC
>CAYWNR010000478.1:0-3176 GCA_964459705.1 uncultured Gemmatimonadaceae bacterium
CCCTGGGATGGGTCGATACTGTATGGAAGGAGGCGGCTTCGTGTCCGCCATTTTGGCCTGCGACAGGGCGGGGCGAATATAGGAAAGAGCGGGGTAACCGTCAAGAAAATCAAGTTTTCAACATCACAAATCATTCATTGGTAAGTTGTTCCGGACTTTGTCGACGCGAGCCCCGAAGGCCAGCGCAGGTGGTTGACCAGACTTCCTGTTAAGTTATTGTCAATACGCGATTTGCCGAATGTGGGAATGTTCGTGAATCTTGGAAGTCATTTACATTGAATGGCTTCCGCTCCGGCCCATGAGTACCTGAGTAATCAGCTCCGACGAGGCTCCGAACGTCCAAGAACCGTCGCCTGCCACGGCCGCCTGTCCAAGCCGTTTCAAGAATGCAAACTTGACAGTCCCGCCTCGGGACTTCTTGTCGATCTCCATCGCGCGAACGAGCTGCTCCGGTGGGACGTCGCCGGTTTCCACGGGTAGCCCGAGCGCGATCAGGGCGCGCTCGATCGCCGCGGCGGTGCCGCGCTCGGTCACTCCCGTGGCTTCGCCGAGCCGAGCCTCGACCACCATCCCCACGGCAACCGCCTCGCCGTGCAGGAGGGAGTAGCCGGTAACCGTCTCGAGCGCGTGTCCCACGGTGTGCCCGAAGTTGAGAATGGCCCGCCGTCCTCGCTCCTTCTCATCGCGGGCCACCACGTCGGCTTTGATCGAGACACTCCGTCCGATGATCGCGGTGAGTTCCTCGAGGTCCCGATCGCACAGCGCCGCGCGTCGGCTCTCGATGTGTGCGAAGTGGTCCCGATCCGCGATGGCTCCGTGCTTCACCGCCTCCGCGAGTCCCGCCCGAAGATGGACGTCGGATAGCGTCGCCAAGAGCCCGACGTCCGCCACCACGACGCTCGGCTGGTGAAAGGCGCCCACGAGGTTCTTCCCGTGCGTCGTGTCCACGCCGGTCTTCCCGCCAACCGAGCTGTCCACCATGGCCAGCACGGTGGTGGGGAGTTGCACGTAGGGAATGCCACGCAGATAGGTCGCCGCCACGAATCCCGCCAGGTCGCCCGTCACGCCACCCCCGAGGGCAACGACCGCGCCGTCCCGCCCGACGCCCGTGGCCAGCATGGCATCGGTCAGCGCGTGCCACTGCTCGCGGGTCTTGTTCCATTCACCGGCCGGGAACGGAAACAGGTCCGCTGGCGCGACGGTATTCACGAGGGTGCGCACCCGGTCCCCATACAGCCCCGCGACGGTCGAATCCGCGATGACGGCGTACCGAGCGGCGGGGCACGCCTGGGAGAGCATCTCCGGGAGTTGCTCGAGAGCGCCCGCCCCCACACAGACCTGGTAGGGGCTCCCGACGAGCTGGACGGGGATGCGATGCATCGCGCCGGGCCTAGAGCGCGACTTCGCCGGTGATGACGCGAACCGCGGCGCCGCCAACGTGAACGCGCGTGATGACGCCGCCCTCGTCGGTCACGACGCGCACGTCGATTCGGCTCGGCCGTCCGATCTCGATCCCCTGCTCGAACACCATGCGGGCCTCTCCGTTGCGCGGCGTGACCGCGCCATGGTGCACCAGGTACGCCCCCAGGGCGCCGGCGGCGCTTCCCGTAGCCGGATCTTCCGGCACCCCCAGACCTGGCGCGAACATGCGGCAATGTGCGGTGAGGTCTGGCGCCTCGGCCGTGGCGTAGAGCATCGCGCAGTCCGTCCCCAAGCCGCGCAGCAGTGCCGTCAACTCGCCGCCTGTCCCGCCGCTCGGGAGCGCCGCGAGGTCGGCCCGCGATCGAACGGGGATCATCAACTGTGGGAGCGCGGTGGAGATCACCTGGGGAGGGGGGGCGTTTGGGATGAGCCGATCGTCACCACCAACGGCGCGGGCGAGCGCGGTGCGGTCGTCCGCGGTCGCCCCCCATTCGGGCAACGCCTGCGTCATCTCGACGCGCACCGGCCGACCTCCGCTCAGGGTGAGGTCCACGGGGAGCACGCCGCGTCCGGTCTCTTGCGTGCACGCCACGGTGCCATCGGCGACGATGCCACCCAGCAAACCCAGCTCCGCAAGCAGCCACCAGGTCCCGATCGTGGGATGTCCGGCCAGCGGGATTTCGGCGGCTGGGGTGAAGAACCGCACGCGCCGCGTCGCGGCGTCCGACGGGAAGACGAACGTGGTTTCGGAGAGATTCATCTCGCGCCCGAGCGCTTGCATGGTGGCCGGTGTCAGCCCACGCGCGTCCGGGAACACGGCCAGGGGATTGCCCGCCAGCGGCGTCGTCGTGAAGACGTCGAGTTGGTAGAACCGGTGGTTGGGCATTCACCAGGTGCGATCCGTCACGCCGCCCCGCTGGTTGGCCAGGCGTGCGAGCGTGAACAGCAGGTCTGAGAGGCGATTCAAGTACGTCAGAATGATCGGCGGGACCGCGTCGCGCGCGTGGAGCGCCACGACGCTCCGCTCCGCGCGGCGGCAGACGGTGCGCGCCACATGAAGGGCCGCCGCCTTGGGAGTTCCGCCGGGAAGGATGAACGCGGTGAGGGGTGAGAGCACCGCATCCGCCGCGTCCATCGCGGTTTCCATGGTCTCAATGCGCCGCTCGTCGATCTGCGCCTTGGCGAGCGCTTTCGCCACCTTCTCGGGTTTTGGCGTCGCGAGTTGGCCACCGATCGCGAACAGATCGCGTTGGATCAGCTCCAGCAACGTGTGTTCGAAGTCGGGGGGATGGGAGGCCAATGCGGCGCCGATCGCCGCGTTGAGTTCGTCGACCTCGCCGTAGGCGATGACACGGAGGTCCTGCTTCGACACGCGGGCGCCTCCGAACAGCGTCGTCTCGCCGCCATCGCCGGTCTTTGTGTAGATCTTCATGGGAGGAAACAAGCTAGAGCGCCGGCCTCGCGGGGGAAAGCGGCGTCCTTTCGCCGCGTGGTCCGACTGTCCATTTTGCGAGCGGTTCCATCCGATGGGGATGTATCATGGCCATGCCGTCACCGCTGCGGGTTGCGATCGTGGGGTCGGGACCGGCGGCGTTCTTCGCGGCCGAGGCGCTGTTGACGCGCGGCGGCGGCGCGGTGTCGGTCGACATGTTCGAGCGCCTTCCTGTTCCCTTCGGCCTCGTGCGCTTCGGGGTCGCGCCCGACCATCAGAAGATCAAGAGCGTGATCCGGTCCTTCGACAAGGTCGCCCGTCG
>CAYWNR010000479.1:0-3160 GCA_964459705.1 uncultured Gemmatimonadaceae bacterium
ACGTGCCGCGCAGGGCGCGCCGGTCATTGGGGTCCGCCTCACCGCGTGCCACGCCGGTCCCGCGACTCGAGCCGGTCAGTGGGATCACCGACGTGAGCGTTGCCGCTTCGACCGGCCCGAGGGTGCGCACGCGCTCGAGCAACTCGCGATAGAACGTTCGACCGCGGTCGGCATCGTACAGGCGCAGCGAGAGGTCGACCGGAACATCCACCACACGTTCCGCGCGGTAGCCGGTGTCGATGTGCTGGGCGTTGCCGAGTCCACGGAGGAACAGCGCCGCGGTCACCAGCAGGAGGGTCGCGAGCGCGACCTGCCCCGCGAGAAACACACTGCGCGCGCGCGAGCGGCGCGATCCACTGCCGGCCGTTTCGGCCTTGAGGACATGGTGCACCTCCACGCGCGCCGCGTGGAGGGCGGGCGCGAGGCCGAGCAAGACGCCGGTCACGATCGCGAGCAACGCCGCGAACAGGAAGACGTTGACATCGGGGGTCAACGTGAAAGCCATCTCCGAGCGTGCCTGTTCGGGCAGCAACGCCGGGATGACGCGGGTGACATAGAAGGCGATCCCCACACCCGCCGTCCCCCCCATGAGCGCGACGACGACGCTTTCGGTGAGGAGCTGGCGGATCAGTCGGCCGCGACTCACACCGAGCGCCTGGCGAATCGCGATCTCGCGGCGGCGGGTCGTGGCGCGCGCGAGCAGCAAGTTCGCGAGGTTGGCGCAGGCGATCAGGAGCACGACGCCCACCACGAACATCAGGAACGCCGACACGATCGTCGCGGGGGTGCGAACCTCGGCGGTGATCCCGCGCGCGTCCGTGACGCGGAATGCCCCGGGCCTGGTGGCTTCGGGCGGTGCGTCTGGCAGCGTGGCGGCGAGCGCGGACAGCTCCGCCTCGACCTGACCGATCGACCGGCCGGGAGCTCGCCGGCCCGTGATGTAGAACGAGGTCTGGCTGCTCGAGCCTGGTGGTAGGCCGCGCAGCCGCGCCTGTTCGGAGAGTGGTACGAAGAGATCGGGCGCCCAACCGAATTGCGAGCTTTTGAAGCCCTCGCGAGCAACGCCGACCACGGTGAACGGAATGTTATTGAGCCGGAGGGTACGGCCGACGACGGCCGGGTCGCCGCCGAAGTGCGCCGTCCAGTAGTCGTGCGTCAGTACCACCTGCGCGCCCACCGGGTCGCCGGGCCGGCCCGAGAACACCGTCCCGACGGCTGGCCCCACGCCGAGTGCGGAGAAGAAGTTCTCGCTTACCACCGCACCGCGAACGCGCTCGCTCGCGTCACCGCGATCCAGGCCCAAGGCCATGGGATCTTCGGCGATGAGGTCGCTCAGCGTGCGGGTGTTGCGGGCAAAATGGAGGAACCAGTCCCGCAGGAGCCCGCTATGCTGGCCACGGTACACGCGCACCAACTCGCCCGGACGAGCCGCGTTCACCGGCCGGGCGAGGAACGAATGGGCGATGCTGTAGATCGTGGCGTTGGCCCCGATGCCGATCGCGAGCGACAGCACCGCGACGGCGGTGAATCCAGGGTTCCGGCGGAGCTGGCGCAGGGCGTACGCCAAGTCCCGCCGGAGGATGTCGAGTTGCGCGAGCACGGAGCCTCCGCTGGGGGTTTCGGCCCCTACGCGGTCTAGCTCCCCGGTGTTTCACACCGGAGCGTCATCGCCCCGGCGTGGGGGCGTCCTTCTTCTTGGCCCTCTCCTGGTCGAGGAAGCTCACGCCCTTGCTGATCCACTCGGGTGCGGGGTCGCCTTTCAGGTAGTGGTTGAACCAGTCCATGATGCGGTTGTGGTAGTCGATCTGGTTCGGCTTCTTGGCGTTGCCGTGATTCTCGCCCTCGTACACCAGGAACACGAAGTCTTTCGCCGCACGCCGGGCGGCGTTGTAGTACTCGACGCCCTGATTGAAGTCCACCGCGCCGTCTTCGGTCCCCTGCGCCACGAGGAGCGGCGTGTGCAGCTGCTCGACGTGGAACACGGGCGAGTTGGCGACATAGGCGTCCATGTCTTCCCAGAACGGCACCTCCATCCTGCCTTGACTGATCTCGAAGATGCGGGCGTCGGTGCTGCCGCTGTTCCAGTACACGGACAGGTACATGCTCACGAGGTCCGTGAGCGGCGCCCCGGCGACGGCGGCGGCGAAGATGTCCGTCTGGGTGACGACGAACGCCGTCTGGTAGCCACCCCACGAGTGGCCGGTGAGTCCGACCTTCTTCGCGTCCACCATGCCGGTCTCCAGCACCTTGTTCACGGCGGGCACGATCGCCGCCACCGCCGAGCGGCCGGGGTCGCGGTCACGATAGACGATGTCCGGCTGGAGCACGAAGTAGCCCTGACTGGTCCACACCGTCGTGTTGTACGCCGAGCGGCTCGACGGCACCACATACTGGTGTACCGAAGGGGAGCGGATCTCGTAGATGTAGACGATCATCGGGTATTGCTTCCCCGGCTCGTAGTCGGCGGGGTAAAACAGCGCTCCCTGGAGATCTTCCCCCCAGTCGTTCTGATAATCGATCAACTCGGCGTGGCCCCAGCGATAGTCACTCTGGAACGGATTGGTGTGGCTCACCTGGCGGGCATTCGCCAACGTCGGGCCGGCCACGTACAGATTCGGTGATCGGTCGAAATCCTGGCTGACGTAGACGTAGACGTCGGCGTCCTTGGCCTTGTCCAGCCGACCGACGTTCGCGTCCTCCCAAACGAGCCGCTCGAGTCTTCGGCCGACCAACCGGCTGTAGCCATACCGCTTGCTGCGGTCGCCGTACGTGCTGAGGTAGATCGGCTTCCCGGTGTCCACGAACTTCTCGTCGGGATCCAAGCGCACACGCCGGTATCGGACGCTATCAGCCGCGCCGTCGGTGAGACGGGTCGCGCCGGACCCGTCGGGTCGAATTTCCCAGACGTCGTACTCGTCGTAGACCAAGACCGAGCGATCGTCCTTGGTCCAGCCGCCGGTGCCAAAGGGCGGTTTCTGTTCGACGGGGTGGTCGTCCTTCCGGTTCACGAACGACGTGGGGAGTCCGTCCGTGACATTCGTTTGCTTGCCGCTGGCGAGGTCCACGGTCCAGTACTGATCGTCCATGAGATAGAACAGATACTTCCCCGCGGAGCTGGGCCCGAAGTTGTACTGCACCTTCTTCATGAGGAGCGACGCGT
>CAYWNR010000480.1:0-3152 GCA_964459705.1 uncultured Gemmatimonadaceae bacterium
AAGCCGTCGCTGATGACCGCGACCGGCTCACCCGCCGGCAGCGCGTCCTCCGCCGAACCGAAGAAGCGGCCGAGCTCCGGACGAACCCCGAGCAACCCGAAGTACTCGCCACTGGCCGCGACGGTCTGGACTTGCCGCGCGTTCCTCCCGCGCCCGAGACTCGCCGACCTCGGGAAGTACGCCGCCACCTGGCGCACCGAGCGCGCGTGGTCGCGGAACGTGAGAAAATCCGGATAGGACGTCGACTCTTGGATGGCGACGCCGTACCACGAGAACGTTTCGGTGAAGTAGATCCGGCCGACGTCGCCCGGGTCTCGCACCTCCGCGGGAGGCCGCAGCAACAGGCGGTCCACGATGCCGAACATCGCCGCGGTGGCGCCCAAGCCGAGCCCCACGGTCAACACGACCGCCACGGCGAAGTTCGGATCGCGCCGGAGCCCGCGGAACGCGTACCGCACGTCGTGCGCGACGCCTTCCCACCACTGCGCCCGTCGCTCACCCCGCTGGCGGCGCCGATCGATGCCGGCCAGCTGACGCCGCGCGCCGTCGACGTCACCGAACCGGCGCCCGGCCTCTCGCCGCGCCGCGCTGGGCGACAGGCCCGTCCGCTCGAGCTCGGCCGCGCGCTGGTCGAGGTGGAAGGCGAGCTCGTCGTCCACGTCCCGCTCGACGCGCCGCGCCGTGCCCGGTAACCGGAACCGCATGCGGGCTCCCTCCTACGCCGGTGCGGCCTGAAGCACTTTGAACACGGCTTCGGCGTACCGGGTCCACATCGAGGTGCGGAGCGTCAACTGGCTTCGACCCTTGGAGGTCAGCTCGTAGTACTTCGCTCGGCGGTTGTTGTCCGACACGCCCCACTCCGCTGCGATCCAGCCGCGCGCCTCCAGACGATGCAGCGCGACATAGAGTGCCCGGTCCTCCACGCGCAGCTCGTTGTCACTGGTGTCCTCGATCCAGCGCGCCACGCCGTAGCCGTGGCGGGGACCCCACGTGAGCGCCCGCAGCACGAGAAGATCGAGCGTCCCCTGCAGCAATTGGAGATCGGGCCTGGTAGCCGGCATGCTTGAGTCCCCGGAATTGTTCCGGGGAACAATAGGGGCCCGGAACACGCCGGTCAAGATCCGACTAATCCAGCGCGGCCACAGAAGTTACAAGACTACGCTAAGTCATTGTGAAGAATTCATTCAGGCCAATGCCATCACCAAAGTCCGGAAATCCCTGCCCCATCACCTAATAGCCAAAGTCGTATGTCTCGCCGCTCAGTAATTATCCGGAATCCACCTCCGGGCCTTCACGAATACCCTTCACACACTCGGAATCCTACCGTTGACCCCGGCGCGCGCCTCGCGCCGACACCGTTACGGGAGGGTGCATGCATACTCCAGCGTTCGCTCGCGGATTTCCCGCCGCGCTGTTGCTCGTTACGTTCGCCGCACCGGCGCTCGCGCAGAGTCGGTCTACGGCCGCCGACACCACGAAGAAAGACAGCGCGACGGTGCGCCTCACCCCCATCGTCGTGACTGCCACGCGCGCCGAGCGGAGTGTCTTCAACACGCCGACCCCGGTCAGCGTGCTCAACCTGCGGACGATCCGAGAGCAGGCGCCGAATTCGGTGAGCGACTTGTTTCGCGGTCTCGCCGGCCTGGACGTCACGGGCGTCGGGAGCAATCAGGTCCGACCCGTCATTCGCGGTCAGCGCGGCCAGCGCGTCCTCGTCCTGGAAGACGGCCTGCGGCTCAACAACACCCGCCGCCAACAGGACTTCGGCGAGCTGCCCGCCCTGATCGACGTCTCGAGCGCCGAACGCATTGAGATCGTCCGCGGTCCGGCATCGGTGCTGTACGGCAGCGACGCCATCGGTGGTGTGGTCAATGTGATCACGCAGCGGCCACGCTTGCAGGGCCTCCACGGCTCGGCCGGCTATCGCTTCAGCTCGTCCGACGATCAGCAACACGCGACCGGCGCCGTCACCGGACGATTCGGTCGCCTGTCGCTCCTCGGCCGGGGCACGTTCCGCACGACGAACGCCTACCAGGCGCCGGCCGGTACGTACGGCGACATCACGCTCGCGCAGGACACGCGCGTGAACGACACCGGCGTCAAGGACTACAGCACGGAAGGCTATCTCGGATATCACCTCGCGGCCGGGCACGACGCCTTCGCCCGCTACGAGCGTTACTCCGCCGACTCGTCGGGATTCGGATGGGTCGATCCCGCCGCGTACGCGCCCGCGGAGCCGAAGATCCAGATCCGCTATCCGTTCCAACGGTTCGACAAGGTCTCGGCCGGCTACACCGGCATCGGCTTGGGTCTCCCCATCGCCGACAAGCTCGACGTCACCGGGTACTGGCAGACCAACCGGCGCCGCCTGAACCTGGACCTCGGTCTCCCCTTCGACCCCTCCCAGCTTCGTCCGGGCGTCGACTCGGCCGGCTTGATCATTGACCAGCGGAACTACACGGACATCGGGACCATCGGCGGCCGTCTCGAGGCCAAGAAGCTCGTGGGTGGCAGCGTGGCGCTGACCTACGGCGTCGACATGTTCCGCGACGCCAGCACGAACACCGATACCAACGCGACGGACGTGTACGGGTTTGGCCCGTCGTCGCCGGACGTCTCCACCCGACCGCTCGTTCCCAATGCGAGCTTCCGGAGCATCGGCGTTTTCGCGCAGAGCGAGTTCCACGTGGTGCCACGGACGACCTTCATTCTGGGAGCGCGATACCAGGACGTGCGCGCCGCCAGCCGGGAGACGCCGGGGATCACCGATCCGCCCATCGTCGCGACTGACCGCACGGTGGTCGGTGCGGCCAACGCCATCGTGAACCTGACGGAGAAGGTGAGCCTGGTGGGGTCGGTCGGGCGCGCGTTCCGCTCGCCCAACCTGATCGAGCGGTTCTTCAACGGCCCGACGCCCGAAGGATTCGGCTACCAGGTCCCAAACTCGGCCTTGAAGGCCGAGACTAGCTTCAACGTGGACCTCGGCGCGCGCTACCGAAACCGCTGGGTATTCGTCGAGGCCTTCGTATTCCAGAACATGATCGCGAACGGGATCCGCATCCAGGCCGTCCCGGACTCCGTGATCAGCATGCTTCCAGTGTATCAGAACGTGAACATCGACCGGCTCCGCGCGCGCGGGATCGAGTTCAACG
>CAYWNR010000481.1:0-3143 GCA_964459705.1 uncultured Gemmatimonadaceae bacterium
TGCACTGGGACCGCACGATGGCGTTCACCGACGCGCAGGTCGAGCTGTCGCCGGCGCTCGCCTCGTTTTCCGACATCGACGGGCACCAGGTCAACCATCCCGGAAAGCGCCAGGCCCTCGGTTCCTACACGCTGTTTGCCTTCTCGGCCAAGATCGATCCCGTGCCGTCGATGCTGTGCCAGTGTCACGCGGAGGTTTTGCCGGATTTCTACGGGCTCACGACGTCGTTCCGCCGGGATCGTCTCAAACCAAGCGTCACCGTACTCGCCGACGAGCCGGGCGCGCCGTGGGTGAAGTACATCCACGGCGATTTCGGCAAGGGCACGTGGACGTTCTTCGGCGGACACGATCCCGAAGATCCGCAACACCAGATCGGTGATCCTCCCACCGATCTGTCGTTGCATCCGCATTCGCCGGGCTATCGCTTGATTCTGAACAACGTGTTGTTCCCGGCCGCCAAGAAGCGCGAGCTGAAGACGTGAGCCGCCTGCTGCCGGACGTGCGGGAGCGTGTGGCGGCGGAGATCGACGCCGCGCGCGGACGCGAGGTGTCGTTCGTGGCCGACCTCGACGCCGAAGGCCGGATTGCCGTGGTCGAAGTCGTGGCGCGGGGGACGGTGGACGCCGTGCTGGCGTTGCCGGGCGTGGCCGCCCGCGGGCAGATGCTGCTGCACAATCACCCGAGCGGGGTGCTTGAGCCCTCGCAGGCGGACCTGTCGGTGGCCGCGCGCCTCCACGACGGCGGCGTCGGGTTCGGGATCGTCAACAACGACGCCACCGAACTGTACGTCGTGGTCGAGGTTCCGAAGCCCAAGACGCGCGCGACGCTCGACGCCGTCGCGGTCGCCCAGCTCCTCGGAGGTGCGGGCCCGATCGCCGATGTGCTGGGCCAGTACGAAGACCGTCCGAGCCAGCGTGACATGGCGGCCTATGTCGCCGATCTGTACAACGACGGCGGTGTTGGCCTCTTGGAAGCCGGCACCGGGGTCGGGAAGTCGTTTGCCTATCTGGTGCCCGCCATTCGCTGGGCGCTGGAGAACGCCGAGCGCACGGTCGTCTCCACCAACACGATCAACCTGCAAGAACAGTTGATCGGCAAGGACTTGCCGCTGCTGGCGCGCGCCTTCGCGAGCCAGGGCGAGCACCCCACGTTCGCGCTGCTCAAGGGATGGCATAATTACCTCTGTCTCGCGCGGCTGGAATTGGCGCGCGGCGGGCAGATGTCGCTGGTGGAGGATCAATGGCTCGGCGAGGTCGAGCGGATATCCGCGTGGGCCGAGCGGACCAGCGACGGCTCACTCTCCGACCTGGCCGACCAGCCGCCGTCGGAGGTGTGGGACGAGGTGAGCGCCGAGCCGGATCTGTGCCCGCGGCTCAAGTGCCCCCATTTCGAGCGCTGTTTCCTGTTCGCCGCACGGCGCCGCGCCGCCGACGCGGACATCCTCGTCGTGAACCACCATCTGCTGGCGTCCGACCTGGCGGTCCGGCGCGCGCAAGAAAACTGGCAGGACGCGGCGGTGCTCCCGCCCTACCGTCGCCTCATCCTGGACGAGGGTCATCACCTGGAAGACACCGCCGCTCAGCACCTCGGTGCCCAGGTCACCTCATGGGGTGTCGTGCGGTTGCTGGGCCGGCTCGAGCGGAACGGCCGGGGATTGCTGCCAACCCTGCTGTCGGAGCTGGCGCAGGCCGACGACCTGCTCAACAACGCGTCGGTGGACCTGCTGCGTACGGATCTGCTGCCTGCCGTCGCGGACGCTCGGCGACGCTATGCGACGGTCTTCGGCTTGCTCGCGGATCACCTGATGAGCATGCAGGCCATGCAGTTCCGTCTCACCGACGAGTTCGCGAACGACCCGGTGTGGGAGGCAGGCCTGGGCGTGGGGCTGGACGATCTCGTGCGCGTGCTCACCCGGCTGGGCGAAGGCGTCGAGCTGGTCGCCGACCGGCTGGAGTTGAGTGAAGAGCCAGACCGGCGGTCGCAGCTGGTGGGTGAGCTGCGCGGCGTGGTGCGGCGGCTCCAGACCGCGAGCGACGGTCTGCTGCTCACGTTGCGCCCGCAGCCGGGGGCGCCGGTCGTGCGCTGGATCGAGCGTCGCGGCACCAAGCCGCAAGGCGAGCTGCCGTTCCCGATCGGCCTGGCTGCGGTGCCGCTGGACCTGGCCCCGGTGCTCAAGGAATCCCTGTTCGACCGGATCGAAACGGTCGTGGTCACGAGTGCCACGCTCGCGGCGGGTGGGGATTTCCGGTTCTACAAGGATCGTGTGGGGCTCTCGCTTCCCCCGACCCGCATGCGCTATGAGGAAGTGCTCCCGTCGCCGTTCGATTTTGCCGAACAATGCCTGTTCGCGGTGCCAAGCGACCTCGCCGATCCGCGCGCCGACCAGGTGGCTCACGATCGGGGGCTGGTAACTGTCATACTCGAGCTGGCGCAGGCGTCGGACGGTGGCATGTTCGTGCTGTTCACGAGCCATGCCGCCCTCCGCCGTGTGACGGGTGCGGTGCGTCCGGCCATCGCCGGCAGATGGCCGTTGCTGGTGCAGGGGGAGGGGCCGCGGGACCTCCTGTTACGGCGGTTCCGGGAGGCGGGCTCGGCGATTTTGCTGGGAACGGATAGTTTCTGGGAGGGGGTGGACGTCCCGGGTCGGTCCCTGCGGGTGCTGGTGCTCGCGAAGCTCCCCTTCAAGGTCCCGACCGAGCCGCTGACGGCGGCGCGGTTGGAACGGTTGGAAGCGGATGGAAAGGACGGCTTCACGCACTATCTGGTGCCGCAGGCGGCGCTCAAGCTCAAGCAAGGCTTCGGGCGACTGATCCGGACCACCACGGACGTGGGGGTCGTCGTGCTGATGGATCATCGCATCGTGACCAAGCGATACGGCGAGCGGCTGTTGGCGTCGCTCCCGCCCGCTCGGCGCGTCGTGGGTCCATGGGTAACCGTACGCGCGGCCGCGGAAGAGTTCTTCGAGCGGCACGGTAGCGGAGCGCCGGCATGAGAACCGCGAGCCACCGAATCGCGCAGCTGCCCGCGTACGCGGTCCAGCGTGTGGCGACCATCAAGCGACGTCTGATCGCGGAAGGTCGCGACGTGATCGACCTGGGCGCGGGCGACGCCGACCTGGCGCCGCCGGCCGTGGCGGTGGAGGC
>CAYWNR010000482.1:0-3133 GCA_964459705.1 uncultured Gemmatimonadaceae bacterium
GGTCCGCGCGCATCCTCGCCCACATCGAGCTGGCCCGACTCACCGGCGACCTCACCGTCGACTGGCTCGCCGACCATACGGAGACCCTGCCATGACGCGCCGTGTTCGAATCATCGCCGCCCTCATTGTGCTGGCGGTGCTGGCCCTCGTTCTTCGCCTGACCGTCTTCTCGGGTGAGACCGGCGGCGCAGTCGCCGCCTCTGGCACGGTCGAAGTCACCGAAGCGGACCTCGGATTTCAACGCCCGGGTCGCATCGACAGCATCGCGGTCCGCGAAGGCGACGAGGTGGTGGCCGGTCAGGTGCTGGCGTCGCTGGATCGGCGGGAGCTGGACGCCCAGCGGGACGCCGCCCGGAGCCAGCGGGATGCGGCCAGTGCACGCCTCGCGGAGCTGGAAGCCGGCGCCCGATCCGAGGACGTCGCCCAGGCCCGTGAAGCGGTGCGTGCGGCCACCGAGCGGGAAGCCAACGCGCGCCGGGAAGCCGATCGGGCTCGGCGCCTCTTTGACGGGGGCGCCATCAGCGAGCGCGCGCGCGATGCCGCGTCCACCGCGCTCGAGGTGGCGTCCGCCGATCGCGCCGCGGCCGCGGACCGGCTCGATCTGCTCGAACGCGGAACGCGCAAGGAACAAGTCACCGCGCAGCGCGCGATCGTGGCGCAGGCAACCGCCGCCCTCGCCCAGGTCGACGCCGCGCTCGCGAACATGGTCATTCGGGCGCCGTTCCCGGGCCGCGTGACGGTGCGCCATCGGGAGCCGGGCGAGACGGTCGCGGCCGGGGTCCCGGTGGTGACGGTCGCGAACGCGAGCGACCGCTGGGTGCGCATCTACGTGCCGGGCGACGACGTCGGACGCCTGAGCCTCGGACAACCGGCTGAGATCACGGCCGACGCGTTTCCGGACCGCCGGTACGACGGACGGGTGGTCTTCATCGCCGATGAAGCGGAGTTCACCCCGCGGACGGTGCAGACGACGAAGGAGCGGGTGAAGCTCGTCTACCGGGTGAAGGTCCAGGTCGTCGGCGACTCCACCTACGACCTGAAGCCCGGGCTCCCCGCCGACGTTCGGCTCCAGGCACCCGCATCGTGACCAACCGCGTCGTCGTCTCCGGTCTCTCGCGCGACTTCGGCGCGACCCACGCGGTCGTCGACCTGCGCTTCGCGGTCCGCGCGGGCGAGCTGTTCGGCATCGTCGGCCCGGACGGCGCGGGCAAGACCACCACGTTGCGCATGCTCGCCGGCGTGGTTCGGCCGACGCGGGGCGACGCCACGATCGCCGGGGTGAGCGTCGCGTCGGATCCGGAGCGGATCAAACCGCGGTTGGCGTACATGTCGCAGCGGTTCGGGCTCTACGTGGATCTCACGGTGCAGGAGAACCTCGACTTCTACGCCGACCTGCACGGGGTGCCCCGGAGCGACCGTCCCGCCCGCTACGAGCGGCTGTTCGCGTTCTCCGCCCTCGGACCGTTTCGCACTCGCCTCGCCGGCGCGTTGTCCGGCGGCATGAAACAGAAACTCGGCCTCTCCTGCGCCCTCGTGCACCATCCCGACGTACTGCTCCTGGACGAGCCGACCTTCGGCGTGGACCCGCTGTCGCGCCGGGATCTCTGGCTGATCATTCACGAGATGGTCGCGGGGGGCATGACCGCGCTCGTCTCCACCGCGTACCTGGACGAGGCGGAGCGCTGTGATCGGGTCGCCCTCTTGCACGAGGGACGGCTGGTGGCGCTCGACACGCCCACCGCGCTCCAGCATCGTCTGGCGGGCCGCCTCCGCGCGCTCCGCACCGACGCGCCGCGACGTGCCCGAGACGTGCTGCGCCAGCTCCCGACGGTGTCGCAAGCCACGTTGTTCGGCGACCTCCTGCACGTCACGCTCCCGGGCGGGGACGAGGGTTGGCCGGACGCGCGCGCCGCGCTCGTCGCCGCCGGCGTGACCATTCAGGACGACAGCCTGATCGAGGCCTCGCTCGAGGACGTGTTCATCGAGCTGACGAGCGCCGCGCATGCCTGACGCCGTCGTCGCCCGGAATCTCACCCGACGCTTCGGGGACTTCGTGGCCGTCGACGACGTGACGTTTTCGGTCGCCACGGGAGAGATCTTCGGCTTCCTGGGGCCGAACGGCGCCGGGAAGACGACGACCATCAAGATGCTGACCTGCCTGCTGGCGCCGACCTCCGGGGACGCCTGGGTCGCGGGCGCGGACGTGCGCACCGCGCCGCGGGAGATTCGGAGCCGCATCGGCTACATGTCGCAGATGTTCTCGCTGTACGCCGATCTCACGGTCGCCGAGAACATCCAGCTGTTCGCCGGCCTCTATGGACTCCGCGGCACCCGACTCGCGGACCGCCGAGCCTGGCTCCTCGAGATGGCCGGCTTGGCCGGTCGTGAGCACCTGATGACGCAGGACCTGCCGCTCGGGTGGAAACAGCGGCTCGCGCTGGGCTGCGCCGTGATGCACGAGCCACCGATCCTGTTTCTGGACGAGCCCACCTCGGGAGTGGATCCGACGAGCCGGCGGCACTTCTGGGATCTGATCGACGGGCTCGCCGCGCAGGGAACCACCGTGTTCGTCAGTACGCACTACATGGAGGAAGCCGAGTACTGCCACCGACTGGCGCTGATGAACCGGGGGCGCCTGATCGCGCTGGACCGCCCGCGGCAGCTGCGCGGCTCGCTCGGGCAGCCCGTCGTGGAGCTCCTGGTCGATGACCCGGCGCGCGCCGTTGAGGCGCTGCGTGCAGCCCCCGGCGTGCTCGAAGCGGCGATGTACGGCCGGGCGGTGCACGTCACGGTCGCGCCCGGCGTCGCGGCGGAGGAGATGGTCTTCCAGCGTCTCGCCGCGGCTGGGCGGCGCATCGACCGCATGCGGGAAATCGAGCCGTCCCTCGAGGATGTGTTCGTCGCCCTCGTCCGGCGCGAGGGTGGCGCGGTCGTCGGATGAACGTCCGGCGTCTCTGGGCCATCGCCCGCAAGGAGGCCATTCAGCTTCGGCGCGACGCCCGCAGCCTCGCCCTCGCGTTCGCCCTGCCCGGGGCGCTGCTGCTCCTCTTCGGCTACGCCATCAGCCTCGACGTGCGCAACATCGACATCGCGGTGCTCGATCAGAGCCACTCGGAGGCGAGCCGACATCTCG
>CAYWNR010000483.1:0-3130 GCA_964459705.1 uncultured Gemmatimonadaceae bacterium
AACAACGACTGCCTCGCGCCGGAGGGCTACGGCGAGATCATCGGTGGGAGTCAGCGCGAGGACGACCACGACTTGTTGCTCGGCCGGATTCGCGCGCAGGGACTGCCCGAGGAGGCGTACGGCTGGTACCTCGACCTCCGGAAATACGGTACGTACGTCCACTCCGGCTTCGGCCTGGGTGTCGAGCGGACCGTCGCCTGGATCTGCGGGATCCCCCACATTCGGGAGGCGATCGCGTTTCCGAGGATGATGTACCGTCTGTATCCCTGACGGGATACCGGGAGGCGGGATGTCTGGATCCCGTCCATCCCGTTCATCCCGCTTTCTTAGCCTCCTCCCACAAGCCGTCCAGCATCTCCAATCCCGCCGCATGAATGTCTACCCCACGGTCCGCCGCGAGCCGCTCGATCGCGCGGAACCGCGTGGTGAACCGCCGGTTGCTGCCTTCGAGCGCGCCACGGGGATCGACGTCGAGCTTGCGGGCCAGGTTGACCGCGGCGAAGAGCAGGTCGCCGACCTCGTGCTCAAGCCGCTCGCGAGGCCCATTCGCCTCCATCTCGCGGACCACCTCCTCGGTCTCTTCTCGCACCTTGTCCAGCGGTCCCTGAGCGTCGGGCCAATCGAACCCGATGCCGGCGGCGCGCTCCTGGAGGCGGAACGCCAGGATCAAGGCCGGCATGGTGGGCGGCAGCCCGTCCAGGACGCTTGGCGCCACCTCGTCGCTCCGCTCGCGGAGCTTCAGCTTTTCCCAGTTCGCCTTCACTTCAGCGGCGGTCGAGGCGGTTCCGGGTCCTTCGCTGTTGCGGTCCGCCGGTGGGGTTGGGGTGGGAGGAAACAGGTGCGGATGCCGCCGCCACATCTTCTGCTCCACCTGCGTAGTGAGGTCCTCGGGGCCGAACGCGCCGCGTTCTTCCGCCAGGACGATCTGAAACGCCACGTGGAGCAGTAGGTCTCCGAGTTCGACCCGGATGGCCGTGGCGTCGTCCTCGCCGATCGCATGATCGAGCTCGAAGACTTCCTCCATGAGATAGGGACGGAGGGTCTGGGGAGTTTGGGCCCCGTCCCAGGGGCACCGGTTCCGGAGGTCGCGGACGAGGTCCACGACACGCCCAAGCGCTGATGATTCTTGCATTTGGCTCCTCTCGGCGGTTACAATACCGGACCCCAATAGACCATGTCAACGCGACCACACCACGGCCGGGCCTGGGCCGACGTCAGCCTCCCGAATCTGGTCGCCAATGCCCGCACGGTGCTCGCGGCACTCCCCGGTACGCGGCTGCTGCCGATGGTCAAGGCAGACGCATACGGATTGGGCGCCGTGCCCTGCGTGCGGGCGTTGGAAGCGCTGAATCCGTGGGGATATGGGGTGGCCACGCTGGCCGAGGCGGGCGAGCTGCGCCAGTCGGGCGTCGAGCGTCCCATTCTCGTCTTCACGCCGGGGGCCCCGTCCGATCTGGATCACTTCCGCGACCTCGATTGCCGAGCCGTGCTCGATCGCGTCGACGCGGTCCGCGCGTGGGACCAACCGTTCCACCTCGAGGTGGACACCGGCATGTCGCGCTGCGGTGTGCGATGGGACGATACCGAAGCGCTCGCGGCCTGTCGGTCTCCACACCTGGAAGGAGCCTTCACGCACCTGCATTCCGCCGACACGGCCCCCGAGTCGGTGTCGGTGCAGCTCGATCGCTTCGAGCGCGCGGTCGCGGTGCTGGGTCCTCGACCGGCCCTCTTGCACGTGGCCAACAGTGTCGGCGCCTGGCGTCTCCAGCGAGGGTTTGATCTGATCCGGCCCGGCATCTTCCTGTACGGCGGGTGTCATGCTCCAGATCTCGCGCCACCGGCCCCCGTGTTGTCGCTCCGCGCCCCAGTCGTGAGCGTGCGGCGCGTCGAGGCGGGCGACACCGTGAGCTATGGGGGCGATTGGGCCGCGCCACAGGCGACGACGATCGCCACCTTGGGGATCGGATACGCGGACGGCATTCCCCGCGTTCTCGCCCCCGAGGCGCGTGTCCTGCTTCTCGGCGCACCGATGCCCATCGTTGGCCGGGTCACGATGGACTTCATCATGGTGGATGTGGGGTCGCGCGGCGAAGTGCGGACGGGCGACGTCGCGACCCTCATTGGCACGGATGGGCCGGCAATGATCACGGTTGACGCATTCGCGGGGTGGGCGCACACCGTGTCGTACGAGATCCTGGCGCGCCTCGGCGCGCGCGTGCCGCGACGCTATCAGCACGAATGAACCGCGGCCGCGGGCGCGTCGCGCTCATCGTGCTCGACGGGGTGGGGATCGGCGTCTGCCCCGATCAGGGGACCTATGGTGATACGGGGAGCGACACCTTGGGGAATCTGGCGCGAGCCGTGGGCGGGCTGGCGCTCCCGAACCTCGCGGCGCTCGGATTGGGGTGCGCGCGCCCGCTGCAGGGACTGTCCTGCACGGGGCCCACGGCTGCGCACGGCGTCGCGCTTCCCCATTCGGCCGGAAAGGACAGCACGACGGGCCATTGGGAGCTGTGCGGGCTGATCTTGGAGCAGGCCTTCCCGACCTATCCGCACGGCTTCCCGGCGGACGTGATCGCGGAGTTCGCGCGCCGCTCGGGGCGTGGGGTTCTCGGCAACGTGGTGGCGTCCGGCACCGCGATCATCGAGCAGTTCGGGCCCGCGCACCTCGCGAGCGGCGACTGGATCGTGTACACGTCCGCCGATAGCGTCTTTCAGATCGCGGCACACGACGCCCGCGTCTCGCAGGAGGACCTGTATGCCGCCTGTCGCACGGCGCGGACCATGCTCACCGGCGAGCACCGCGTGTCCCGGGTGATCGCGCGGCCGTTCACGGGAGCACCGGGCGCGTTCCGGCGGTTGCCCGATCGCCGGGACTTCTCCGTGGCGCCCACGGGTCCGACATTGCTGGACCGGCTGGCCGAGGCTGGCGTCCCCCGAGAAGGTGTCGGGAAGGTCGATGATCTCTTTGCGCGCCGCGGGATCGCGAGCTGTCATGTGGCGACGAACCGGGAGGCGTACGACCGCATTCGCCGGACCTTCGGCGGGCTCGATCACGGGCTGGTCTTTGCCAATGTCGTCGAGTTCGATCAGACCTGGGGGCACCGAAACGACGTGGCGGGGTTCTATG
>CAYWNR010000484.1:0-3128 GCA_964459705.1 uncultured Gemmatimonadaceae bacterium
CCGGCATACGCGCTGTGCGTCAGCGCGAACGCGAATCCCTCGTACAGCAGCAGCAGCGGAAGCGCGAAGAGCAAGCTGTAGCGCGCTTCCCGCGCGGCCTGCCAGTACCCGCGTAGCGACATGGGGATGAAGCTAGCACATTCCGACTTCGTGCTCGCCCCGTATCGTACCCTCGCCCGCGTGGCCCACCGGCTGCCGTATCCCGCCCGCGTCCTGCGCGCGAGCCTGGACGGTCGTCGCGATGCGGCCGCTCGGTGGCAGGCATGGGCCGGTGCCGCGCGCAGTACCGCCCCCTTGATCTGGGTGCACGGCGCGTCGGTTGGCGAGCTGCAGGCCATCGAGCCCATCATCGTGCGCCTGCGACACGCGGTGCGCGCCGTTCACGTCATCCTGACCCACACGTCACCCTCGGTTGCGTCCCGCACGGCCCCATGGGGGGTGGACCAGCGCGACTTCCTCCCGCTCGACGAGCCGGCCCACCTGGCGCCCGTGTTCGCCGCGCTGCGGCCCGCGCTCCTGGTGTTCAGCCGCGGCGACCTGTGGCCAGAGCTGGTGCACCAGGCGGAGGTGCATCACGTCCCCGTTGCGGTGGTCGGTGGCACGGTGCGGCCAGCAAGCCGCCGTCTCGCCGGCGCCGCGCGATGGTTCTTGCGCCCCACGCATCGAGCCGTCACGTGGGTCGGCGCGGCATCTCCGGATGACGCGAGTCGCTGGATTCGCGCCGGCGTTCGCGCGGATCGCGTCGCCGTGACGGGTGACCCACGCCACGACCACATCCTGGAGCGCGTGCCCACACTCGGGCCGGGCCGCGCCGTGGAGGCGTGGGCCCGCGGGGCCCCGGTATTCGTCGCCGGCAGCACCGAGCCGTCGGACGATGCCGTGCTCGTCGAGGCCATCGCGCGACTCTCCCACAGCGACCCACCGGTGCGAGCCCTCATCGTCCCGCACGATGCGTCTCCCCGCCGTGTGGCCAACGTGCGGGCGGCGTTCGCCGCGCGCGCCATCCCCGTCGCGCGGTGGGACGATGCGCGCGCCCCGCTCCCCGATGCGCCCGTGGTGATCGTCGGCGTGTACGGACTGCTGGCCGACCTGTACCTCGCCGCGTCCGTGGCCTACGTGGGCGGCGGATTCCGCGAGCGCCAGCTCCACGCCACCGCCGAGCCAGCCGCGGTCGGTATCCCGGTCATGGTCGGGGATCGCTGGCGCGGCGCGCTGGATGTCGGCGTCATGGTGGAGACCGGTGGCGCCATCGCCCTCCCCCGACGCCATCCCGGGGTGGCCCTCGCCGAGACCGTCGGACGACTGGTTCGCAACGACGACGAGCGGATCCGACGCGGCTTGGCGGCGCGCGCGGTGCTCTGTCAGGGAGCGGCGGCGTGGTCGGTGGACGCACTACTGCGGCTGCTCAAGGCGTAACGGGATCCCCCCAGCCCCCAACACCTCCCGCGGGATAGACGGGATGAATGGGATGGCGGACCGCGTCATCCCGTGGACGGGGGGAGTGGGGAGCGGAGATCCCGCACCTCCCGCAGAGTGGTGGAGGATCGCGGGGAGGTGGGGATCCCGTCTATCCCGCGGTGCTCAGATCCCCGGCAGCGTCAGCCCCACCGACGCGCCGACGCCGAACGTCAGTGGCGAGACGCCGCTCGCAATGCGGAGGTAGTCCACGGCCGCGTGCACGCCGATCATGCTGAAGTGCACGTTCACCCCGCCGGAGGCGCCGAAGTGCGCCTTCGTGCTCGACACGCCGCCAGCGGTTTCATAGTGGACCTGCACGCGCGGCGCGACCCACGGCGTGATGCCAACGCCGGGCGTCGGCAGCGAGACGCCGATGCCGAGCGCCACCGGAATGTCGAGCACCTTGTCGGTGCCCGCTTTCACGTATCCCGCGCCAGCCTGGGCCGAAACCTTCACGGGCACCAGGGGCAGGTGGAGCAAGTTCACTCCGAGGTTGCCACCGAATTCGGTCTGCCTGTTGGTGGCCCCCTGCGGTTTGTAGGTTCCCGCGCCGGCGGTGACGTAGAAGAACGGCAGGCCGAGCGTGATGCGCCCGCCGAAGTAGTTGCCCTTCCCGGACGCGTCGTTGATACCGCGACCGAAGTCGCCGGCAATGTTGACACCCGTCCCCATCCCGACCATGACGTACACCGGATTGCCGAACATCTGTGCCGCCGCCGAGCTGGCACTGAGAACGAGCGCAACGGTCACCGCACCAACAAGACCGTGTTTCATGAGAGGGTTCCCCCGATCGGTGATTGCCTGCGAAACCGCGACCGGAGCGTGTCCCGGCCCGCCGCCCCGATGGCGGCGTCGTCAATCTAATGCCGCTTGAGAGGGAGACGGTGAGGTATCGCACGTTCGCGCGCGCTTGCGGGGATCCCATCAAAACAACACGGGGTGCCCGTTGCCGGACACCCCGCGAAGAGCCTCAGAAGAGGCGTGTCTGCCTTACATCCCACCGCCGCTCGAGGCGAACGTGTAGTGCAGGCCAATGCCGCCCACCAACGGGCTGGCACCGCTGAAGTTCGTGTAGTCCAGCGCCACGTCGAAGCCAACACCCATCGGCAGCGTGATGCTCACGCCACCCGAGCCGCCGAACTTCGTGGTGCTGCCCGAGACTCCACCGACGGACGTACGGATATAGCGCACGCCCGGGGAGATCCATGGCGTGATCGACAGGTTCGGAGACGGTACGTTTAGCGCGAGGGTCACACCGGCCGGAACCGTCAGGTTGTTGGTTCCGGACTTGCTCCAATAACCGGCGCCAGCCACGACCGCCACTTTCACGGGCAACTCGGGACCGAGCGGCAGATTCACGCCGACGTTGCCACCGAACGACGCGACCTTTGCCGTCGAGAAATCGAAATACGACGCGCCTGCGCCGACCCAGAACATCTGCGCACCGTACGTGATCATGCCACCGGCGCTGTTCGCCTTGCCGGAAGCGTTGTTCAAGCCGCGGCCATACATGCCGCTCACCGTAACGCCAGCACCCGCCGGAGCGTAGTTGTACGCCGGCAGCCCCAACAACTGGGCCGATGCGACGTCGGCCATGATACCGAGCGCCAGGACGGCCAAGCTCAACCGCACAATCGTCTTCATGCTAATCCCTCTCGGAACGGGTGATC
>CAYWNR010000485.1:0-3125 GCA_964459705.1 uncultured Gemmatimonadaceae bacterium
TCCTCGTGATGCTCGACGGCGGCCTCGATCAGCTCATGCCGCAGCTGCGCCACGCGCTCGCGGAACACCTCCGGAACCGGTCCCTCGATCCACTTGGCGCCGAGCGACTCCTCGTCGTAGATCACCTCGACCTGGCGTACGATGTCGATCAGGCCAGTGAAGAGCTCACCCGACCCGAGCGGGTACTGGACCGGGAAGGCCTTGGCCCCCAGCCGATCCCGCACCATCTGGAGGCAGCGCTCGAAGTCGGCGCCGACCCGATCCATCTTGTTGACGAACACGAGCCGGGGGACGCCGTACCGATCCGCCTGGCGCCACACCGTTTCGGTTTGCGGCTCCACGCCACCGACGGCGTCCAGGATCGTGATCGCGCCATCGAGGATGCGGAGCGAGCGTTCGACCTCGACGGTGAAGTCGACGTGACCCGGGGTGTCGATGATGTTGATCTGATACCGCTCGCCGAGCCGCTGCCACTCGCAATAGGTGGCCGCGGACGTGATCGTGATGCCACGCTCCTGCTCCTGCTCCATCCAGTCCATCGTCGCCGCGCCGTCGTGCACCTCACCCAGCTTGTGCACCCGGCCGGTGTAGAACAGGATGCGCTCGGTCGTAGTCGTCTTCCCGGCATCAATGTGCGCCATGATGCCGATGTTCCGAATGCGATCGAGCGGCGTGTGCCTCGTGCCCATTATCCCTACCCGCGCGAACCCGCGCGATGAACCTTATATGTCCGTGCCGCCTGCGTGCGGCGTAAAAATCGCGGGGCGACCGTCATCTGCCACCGCAGACAGGTCTCGCTCCGCCGTCGTCCGGGTCCGACCCTGCGACGGGCCCACCGGAAGGGCCTAGGATGTCCCGCCGGCTGCTACCAGCGGTAGTGCGCGAAGGCCCGGTTCGCCTCCGCCATCTTGTGCGTGTCTTCCTTCTTCTTGATGGCGTTCCCCTCGCCCTTCGAGGCGAGAATCAACTCCGTAGCCAGGCGCTCCGACATCGACTTCTCGCCGCGCGAGCGCGTGTACGACAGGAGCCACCGCATGGCCAACGCCGTGCGCCGGTCCGGCCGGACTTCGACGGGGACCTGGTAGGTCGCCCCGCCCACGCGCCGGCTCTTTACTTCGACCACCGGCTTCACGTTGTTCAGCGCCTGCTTGAACACGTTCACGCCCGGCTGCCCGGTCCGCTGCTCGATCAGGTCCATCGCCTTGTAGAACACGGACTCGCCGAGCGACTTCTTGCCGTCCACCATCAAGTTGTTCAAGAACTTGCTGACGGTCTGACTGTCGTACCGCGGGTCCGGCGGCACCGGCCGGCGAACGGCCTTCTGGCGGCGACTCATTTCGGCCTCTTGGCGCCGTACTTGGACCGGCTCTTCTTGCGGTCACTCACGCCCGCCGCGTCCAGGGTCCCCCGCACGATGTGATAGCGCACGCCCGGGAGGTCCTTCACGCGGCCGCCTCGAATGAGCACGATCGAGTGCTCCTGGAGGTTGTGCCCCTCGCCAGGGATGTAGCTCGTCACCTCGAAGCCGTTCGTGAGCCGAACGCGCGCCACCTTGCGGAGCGCGGAGTTGGGCTTCTTGGGCGTCGTGGTGTAGACGCGCGTGCAGACGCCACGCTTCTGCGGCGAGCCCTTGAGCGCCGGCGCTTTGTCTCGCCGCGCGATCTCTCGGCGACCCTGGCGAATCAGTTGGTTGATTGTCGGCATACGACCCGGCTACAAAGTCCTAACTGCGTTCCGAAGATAGACTTGCAATTGTAGTCGGG
Organism: uncultured Gemmatimonadaceae bacterium; assembly: GCA_964459705.1. GTDB lineage: Bacteria > Gemmatimonadota > Gemmatimonadetes > Gemmatimonadales > GWC2-71-9 > JAOTWJ01. The sequence continues at coordinate 1,764 of CAYWNR010000485.1, forward strand.
AGCAGGGGCGCGGTCAAGCGTGCCCCTGCTGGCAGGGGCGAGGTCAGGCCCGGCGCCCGCGAGGACTCACGCGGGGCACTGGGTCTCACGATCCAGGCAGGAGCTCCACACGTACGGGCGCGCTCAATCGGCCGTGCCCCCCGACCGGGAGCACGCCCCGCAGCTCATAGAAGCCGGCGGGCAGAGGCACCGTCGGCACCCCGGGAGGAGCCTCAATCCCTGCCGGGCGCTGGTCATCGCCACGCCAGGTGAACGTCCGAACCACGGAGTCGCCGGGGGGCAAGCCGGAGCGCCTGCGGCGGGCCGGCGGATATGGGGCAGGCAAGGAGATAGGGCACGACCCGAGTTCCGTCGGCGGCGGTCACCTCGAACCCGGACACGACCGAACATCTCCCACGTCCGATACTGAGTGTGTCGAACGTCGGATTCATGGCGCGGACCCGAACCGTGACCTGCTCACCGGACACGAAGCGATCGCTGCTGACCGAGACATCCAAACGCAGCTGGTCCGCGGGCTCCGTGCCAAAAATGCACCCGCCGACACCGACGGCGGCCACGACTATCCAACTGGGTGCGCACCCGCATGGCGCCTCCCCTGGCTGGACCCGGAGGCCAATCCCGCGTCCGTGGGATGGCCTCCCGCGCCCCTATCAACAGTAGTTGCGGCCTAACGGAGTGGGACAAGTGCGCGCACGGTGGGTTCCCAATCGTATCGGTCAGATATGTGCGCTCCCACTCCGCACTCACGGGGCCGACCGTATCACCCGAGCGGACCCGGCCCGCAAGAGAAACCGGGCCCCCGGAAGACCTCCGGGAGCCCGGCTCCGATCCCGTGGTGCGAGATCTAGTCCAGCTCCGCTTCCTCCGCCCCCAGCGTCGCCGCGAGGATGGGAGTCGGCGTCCCCTCTTCGACCTCCACGGGCGGTGGCGGCGGCTCGAAGCCCTCGGGCGGCTCGATCTCGATCTCGGAGTACCGGTAGATGCCGGTGCCGGCCGGGATGAGATGCCCGATGATGATGTTCTCCTTGAGACCGAGCAGGTCGTCCTTCGCCCCGCGGATCGCCGCGTCCGTCAGCACGCGCGTCGTTTCCTGGAACGAGGCCGCCGACACGAACGACTGCGTCGTGAGCGACGCCTTCGTGATGCCGAGCAGCAACGGCTCGCTGGTGGCCGGCGTACCGCCCTTCTTCCGGGCCCGCTCGTTCCGTTCCCGGAAGATGAGCTTGTCCACGTGCTCGCCCTCGAGGAAGTCGGTATCGCCAGGCTCCAGTACGCGCACCTTCTGCAGCATCTGGCGCACGATCACGCCGATGTGCTTGTCGTTGATCTTCACGCCCTGCAGCCGGTAGACCTCCTGGATCT
>CAYWNR010000486.1:0-3103 GCA_964459705.1 uncultured Gemmatimonadaceae bacterium
TCCCTCCCTCACCCACCCCTCTCCCGCTGATGCGGGAGAGGGCTAGGGTGAGGGTTCCCTCTCCCGCATCAGCGGGAGAGGGTCAGGGTGAGGGGTGAAGGGTGAGGCGGCGGGGCTAGCGCCGGGCTGCCTTCAACAGCAAGGCGCGAATAGCCGCGGCCTGATCGCGAACGTCGTTCGCCGATCCGAACCGCACGTGCCGGCCGTCCTTCTTGCTCCCGCCAAGCTTCAGGTCCGGGCTGTCGTCCTGCGTGACCCCGTGCACCTGGAGCAGCGTGGACGACGCGGTCGGGTGAATCCCGCACACCAGCCGGCCGCTGACGTGGTAGAGGGCATGGCCGGCCGCGCTACCGCTCCCGCTGTGCAGTGATTCGGCCGCGGCGGGAAGGGCGGTGCGCACGGCGCCGCGCAGCGCGCGCGCGGCGGCCTGTGCCTCGGGCGTGCTCTTCACGAGCAGCTCGCGGAAGTGCTTTGGCGGGCCCGCCGCGGTCTGGCCCTTCGGCCCACTGGGTGCTTTGCGTGATGGCGTCGTCGTCGTTCCCGGGTGTCCGTTAGGGCTGACTGGCGACGGCATTCACTTTGGCCGCCAGCACGAAGTCGCTCTCCGTCAGCCCGTCGATTGCGTGCGTCCAGATTTTGATAGCCGCGCGCCCCCACGTCAACTCGATGTTCGGATGATGTCCCTCGGCCTCGGCGACCGCCCCGACCCGGTTGACGAAGCCGAGGGCCGTGACGAAGTCAGGGAAACGGAACTCCTTATGGAGGTGATGTGCCTCCACCACCTGCCAGTCCCCACCCAGTTCGGCCATCAGTCGTTGGCGTGTCGGCCCGTCCAGGGGAGGGGTCCCACCGCGGCACGGGACGCAATGACGCTGGCTCAAGGGCGTGGACATGCTCAGAATCTCCATCGCAGGCCCAGCCTGCCCGGGACCGCGTAGGCCTCGAACGGGGAGAACGGGATGTTTTTCGGCTCCCGATTTCCCGAAACCAGATCGATCAAGAATAGCCCACCGGAAAGGAACAGAAACCCCTGCCCGCCGATCATCCACCGACGGGCCTGGGCATCCAGCCGGAGGGTCTCCTGAAACAACCGCTCGGCATCGCCATTCACGTAGGTCCCGTCCGGGCCCAGGAGGCAATTCTGCGGACCTGCTTGGCAGATCAGCTTCAGGCCATTGAACGAGTCGTTCGCGCGGCCCTTGACGATGATTGCCGCCGTCGTCAGTCCAGCGGCCACGGCGAGGGTGGGCCACCGGGCCCACTTGGCGGTCGATACGTACCAGGGGCGCCCGGGTCGTGGCGACTCGACTTGCGACCACGCCCCGGTACTGACGCCCGTGGTCAGTGCGAGCGTCAGCAGCGCCAGCCGGACCAAGCGTCCATCCGGGGCTACCGCCATACCTGCAACCTGCCTTTGCCATCCAGCGTGAACATGCGCCCATCCCGAATGAGCACCAATTGCTCGATGGGTCCATCGAGTTTCCCACGCGAGGCCGGCGGCCCGTCCACGCGCACCAACAGAATCTCTCCAGCCACCGTCCCGATCAAGACCCCGTCCAGCGTTGGGGAGACTGGCGCCCGGATTGGCGTATGGACGGATGTGTGGGTGGCGCCCCCGGGGTCGTTCAGCGGAATGAACCAAACATCCCCACTGAGCGTTCCGCAGAAGGCGGTGTCCCGCGCGACGGCCGCGCCTCCGAAGATGGGGGAATCGGTGGCGACGGACCAGAGGACCGACAACGTGCCGGCGTCGAGTGCGAGAACGTGTCCCGCCCCCGTCGTCACGATGAGCGTGTTCCCTTGCGCGGCTGCGGGGGCGAGCATGGTTCCAGGCAGGCCGATGCGTGCCTCGATCGTCCCATCCGTCGCATGGAGTCGGTACAGGCTGTCGTCGGTGGCGACGAGGATACTCGAATCTGCCCCGACTGCCCCCGCCCGCGCCGGCTGCGGGAGCCGTCGCTGCCAAGCAACATGGCCGGTCTGGGTGTCCAGGGCCACTACCTGCCCTTGCTCGGTGGCGGCAATTACCTGACCCGCCGCCAGCGCCAGGGGCGGAGACACCTCGGCGAGCGTGCGCTCCCAACGGCGCTTGCCCCGCGGGGTGTAGGCGTACACGCGACCCGTATGGCCACCAGTGGCGGCGTAGATGTTCGGCCCATCGACGAGGGGCCCGCCGACGCCGGGAGCGGCAAGGCGTTTCTTCCACAGGCGGCGGCCGGTTTCGAGGTCCAGCATCGAGAGGTACCGGTCCACCGCCAGGGCGACGATGGCAGCGTTTGTGTAGGCAGGGGGACCGGAGGCCGCTCGCCCCAGCGGACGGCTCCACACCGCGGTGGGGTTCGGCGGGACGTGCTCGCGGGCCGCCGGTGCGCGCGTGCGCGTTCCCAAGGGTTCGCGCCACTCGCTCCGGGCGGTTTCCGGCACGGCTATGCGCTTCGGGGCGCACCCGATCGCGTTGACACCCACCAGGAGCAGGCATAGGATTCGCGCGCCATGGCCACCACGGCACGTATTGCGGAGCTCCCGACGCGCGAGGGTGCGACGGTCGCCGTTCGCGGCTGGGTGAGTACGACCCGCTCGAGCGGCAAGATCGGGTTCCTCGTGTTGCGCGACGGCTCCGGGTACCTCCAGGCGGTGTTCCTCAAGAAGGAGCTGTCGGATGACGTGTGGGAGCGCTTCCGTGGCCTGACGCAAGAAGCCGCGGTCGCCGTGACCGGAACGGTGCGGCTCGACGACCGCGCGCCGGGTGGCGTGGAGCTCACCGCGACCGACGTCGCGGTGTTGGGGCCGAGCGTCGACTATCCCATCACGCCGAAGGAGCACGGCACCACCTTCCTGTTCGAGCACCGCCATCTGTGGCTCCGGAGCCGGCGTCAGGTGGCGATCATGCGGGTGCGGCACGAGGTCATCCAGGCCATCCGCGACTTCTTCTACCAGCGCGACTTCTACCTGGTGGACACGCCCATCCTGACGGGGTCCATCGGCGAGTCGGCCGGTACGCTGTTCTCGACGGAGTACTTCGACCTCGGGACGGCGTACCTGGGGCAGACCGGGCAGCTCTATCTCGAGGCCGCCGCCGCGGCCCTGGGACGCGTGTATTGCT
>CAYWNR010000487.1:0-246 GCA_964459705.1 uncultured Gemmatimonadaceae bacterium
GCCCGGCATCCGCCATGACGTTTCCGAGATCGGGGGCCGGCGCGAAGTCCAGGCGGATGTCATCCCCGATCAGGCGGCTCAGCAGGCGCTCCATGTTCGCCACCACCGTGTTCACGCTCAGCACCGTAGGCTGGAGCAGCTGTTTGCGGCTGAAGGCCAGCAGCTGACGCGTCAACACCGCCGCCCGTTCGCCGGCCAGTCGGATCTCGCGAAGCTCCTCTCGCATCGGATCGTCACTGGGCAGAT
>CAYWNR010000487.1:256-3103 GCA_964459705.1 uncultured Gemmatimonadaceae bacterium
ATCCGCGGCCGCGAGGTCGGCGGTGGCGTTGATGACCGTGATGAGGTTGTTGAAATCGTGGGCTATCCCGCCGGCGAGCTGACCCACCGTCTCCATCTTCTGGGATTGGTGGAGCTGGCTCTCCAGCCGGCGCCGATCCGTCAGGTCCTCCTTGACCGCGATGAAGTGGGCGATCTCGCCGTCATCGTGCTTCACGGGCGTGACGGTCCGTGCCTGGAGGTACGGCGTGCCGTCCCTGCGCCGACTCGTCACTTCGCCGTGCCAGACGTCGCCCGCGAGGATGGTGGCCCACATGTCCTTGTTCGACACGACCGTCGCGGCATCGGCATCCACCCGATCTACGTCCCAAGGGCGCATCCCGAGGCTCTCCTCGGCGCTGTAGCCGCTCAGCTTGGAGAAAGCGGGGTTGCTCCACTCGATGGCGCCGCTCTTGTCGGTGATGACCATGGCGTTGGCGGCGGCATTCAGGGCGGCGCTCTGCAGGCGGAGGGTGTGCTCCGCCTGCCTTCGCGCGGTGATGTCCTGGACGGTACCGAGGACTCTGTCCCGGGCATTGAAGGCCCTCCCCACCGCACGAACCCATCGCGATTGGCCTTTGGCCGTGACCAACTCCAGGTCGAGATCGAAGCTCTCGCCCTTCTCCGTGGCGCCATGGATGGCGCTCTCGATGATGGGCCTGGAGGCCGGGGAATGGAATTCGAATACGTTGCTCAGCGTGGGCTTGAATCGTCGGTCCACGTCGTAGATGCGATAGACTTCGTCGGTCCACTCCAGCTCCAGCGTCGCCGTATCGAGATCCCAACCGCCCACTTGCGCGATCCTGCCCATGGCGCTCAGCAAGGATTCGCTCCTCCTCAGCGTCTCTTCGAGGCGCTTGAGCTCGGTGATGTCCTGCGCAGTGCCGGCCATGTAGGCGGGCTCGCCCCCGGCGTCGAGGACCACCTCGCCGCGACCCAGCACATGGCGAATGGTGCCGTCGGGCGGAATGATCCGAAAGGCCAGCTCAGGGGGCTGTTCACCCGCGATACAGGCACCGATCCAGGCCTGCATCGTCGACCTGTCGTCGGCATGGATCAGGCCGACCATGTTCTCCACGGTCGGCTCGAAGGTGCCCTGCGGTACACCGTAGACGCGGTACGTCTCATCCGACCACGTCATCGGGCCGACCAGGTCCCAGTACCAACTGCCCACCGAACCGAGGCGTTGCGCCTCCGACAGCAGGAACTCCTTCTCGCGTATGTCGTCCTCCGCCCGTTTGCGTGCGGTGATGTCGGTCAGCGTGACGACGCAACCCAAGATCTCCCGGTCCCTGACCAGCGGACCCGCGTTCACCAGAAGAGCGAACTCCCTTCCATCCTGACGCAAGGCGACATCCACGTCGCGCAACGTCTCCCCCTGCAGCACGGCGACGACGTCGACGGGTCCGGCGGTCTCGGACTGAAGGGGGAACGCTTCGGCAAAGGGCCTCCGCAACGGGCTGCCGTCGCAGAACTGTTGGGCCGTCTGGCTGGCGCGGATGACCCGGCCCTCGACGTCGCATACCACGATGGCCTCGGCGACCTGCTCCAGGATGGAGCGGGCCAACTGCTCCGCGGCGGCGACCTCCTCGTGGTGTCGCTGTTCCGTCAGGTCCGTCAGCACGAGGCAGATCACCGCCTCCGCAGCGCCCACCTGCAAGCGGGAGGCCGAAAGGTACACGGGCATCGCGGTGCCCCCGGCGGTCCGCAGGGCGATCTCCCTGCGGACGGTCTCCGTGTGCGCTTTGAGGAGAATGTCGGCAAGAACCTGGTGGTCCGCGGGCGCAAGCCAACTCTGTAGCGTGCTCCCGATCACCTGGTCGAGGGGCCGTCAGAGCATCGTGGCCAGGCGGTCGTTGCAGTAGAGGATGATGCCGTCCGGCGACAGGGACGCGGCGCCCTCGCCCATCCTCTCGACGAGCTGACGCTAGGCCTGGTCGCCTCCGGTCAGCGTGAAGACCTGCTCGCCGCCCTCGCCGGTGACGAGCACGGCGTCCACGTCGCCCGAGCGGATGGCGCGCAGGTCCTCCTCGGCGGCGGCCAGCCGAGCGCGGAGGGCGTCCATCTCCGCGCCGCGCGCGGGCCTGGGGGGTCGTTTCTTCACGACGCGCCGGCGCTCTTCGATTGCCGGGGCTCCAGCTCCAGCCCGAGGAGGACCAGTTCGTGATTGGAGAGGTCGCCCACCATCCGCCGCAGGGGCGTCGGCAGCTTTCGGATCAGCGTGGGCAAGGCGACGATCTGCTCCCTGGCGGCGAGCTCCGGGTGCTGGTAGAGGTCGATCACCTGGAGGTCGTAGCGCCCCCTCAGACTCCCTTCGCAGATCGCCTTGAGATTGGCGATGGCACGTACGGAACGCGGCGTCATGCCCGCCACGTACAGGCGCAGGACGTACTCGGGGACCTTCGCGGGCTTCGTGCGCTTCGCCTTGGCCGAGGCGGCTCCGGACCGGGGTTTCATGCGGATCGCCTCGGGCTCTTTCCGGCCTTTCCCGCGATCCCTTTGTCGGACTGCCGCTCGCGGGCCATGCGCACCCGGTCTCCGGCCAACACCCCGGCACGTGTCTGGTCCTGACCGATGGTCCTCGCCGCCTCCGCTTCTTCGACCTCGTACTCCGCCCGCAGCACGGCGATCTGCGCCTCCATGGCCTGCCGCTTGCGTTCCAGGTTACGCTTCTTGCTCTGCGTCTCCTGCCCGTACAACAGGGTCTGTGCCGTCTCCTGCGCCTCCAGCGCCCCGCGGGCGCTCCCGGTGAGCAGCGCGCCCGAAGGCCCGGCATACACGTCCCGCAGCTCGACCCCGTGATCGGTCAACAGGAACTCGCGGACCTGGT
>CAYWNR010000488.1:0-2693 GCA_964459705.1 uncultured Gemmatimonadaceae bacterium
GGGAGCGCCAACGCGCTGGGGAGCGCGCTCGACCGGCACGCCTGGTCGGAGATCGTGGGAACGCTGGCGGGGGACGACACCCTGCTCATCGTTACGCGGAGCGCGGCCGCCCGCCGCCGGGTGGCCGGCCGCCTCACGGCCATGGCCGCCGGAGCCGAGCCGCACCCTTGACCCACCGCCCGGCTGCCGTATGATTATGCGTCTCTTTGCATAATCATACGGAGCCATTCCATGGACGGTCTCATCGTACTCTCGTACTCGGGCGGCCTCGACACGTCCGCCATCGTGCCCTGGCTGAAAGAGACGTACGCGGCGGAAGTCCTGTGCTATACGGCGGACGTCGGGCAGGGCGCGCACGAATTGATCGGGTTGGAGGAGAAGGCCGTCCGGTCCGGCGCGATTGGGTGCGTGGTGGAAGACCTGCGTGAGGAGTTCGTGACGCGCGTGATCTTCCCGACACTCAAGGCGGGCGCGGTGTACGCGCGCACGTACCTCCTCGGCACCTCGATGGCGCGCCCGGTGATCGCGGCGGGCCAGGTGGCCGCCGCCCGCGAGGCCGGTGGGACCGCGCTCGCCCATGGCTGTACGGGGAAGGGGAACGATCAGGTCCGGTTCGAACTCACATTCCAGGCCCTCGCGCCGCAGCTGCAGGTCATCGCGCCCTGGCGCGAGTGGACGTTCCGCGGCCGGGAAGATCTCATCGCCTATCTACGGGAAAAGGGGATTCCGGTCCCCGTCTCCGAAGCCAAGCCGTTCAGCCGCGATCGTAACCTGTGGCACGTCTCCCACGAGGGCGGCGTCCTCGAGGACCCCACCGTGGCGCCGCCGGCGGATCTCTTCCTCCTGACCGCGGACCCGGTCGATGCGCCCGCCGAACCCGAGGAAATCACGATCGGGTTCGAGGAGGGGACCCCGGTGAGCGTCGATGCGGTACCGCTGGGCCCCGTGGATCTGATCGACCATCTGAATGAGATCGCCGGGACCCACGGCGTTGGGCGCGCGGACATCGTGGAGGATCGTCTCGTCGGCATGAAGTCACGGGGGATCTATGAGACGCCCGCCGGGACCGTGCTCCGGGCCGCGCACCGGGAGCTGGAACAGCTCGTGCTCGACCGGCGAACGCTGTCGCTCAAGGATGCCTTGGCGCCTCGCTATGCCGACCTCGTGTACGAGGGCCGGTGGTGGACGCCCGAGCGGGAGGCGCTCGACGCCCTCGTGGAGGTCACGCAGCGGCCGGTGACGGGCAGCGTGCGGGTGCGCCTCTACAAGGGATCGGCCACCGTTGTGGGACGAGAGAGTCCGTTCTCGCTCTACCAGCCGCAGTACGCGACGTTCGAGGCGGATGCCGTGTACAACCACGCCGACGCGGCGGGGTTCATCCGTCTGTTCGGACTTCCCATCCGCATTGGATCGGAGGTCCGTCGCAGGACCGCGATCGACGCGCCGGTGGCGTGATGGGACCCGGGGCCGACGGGGGCCAGCCCCGGTCTGGCGGCGGTCCACCCACCCATCAGATGTGGGGAGGCCGCTTCCAGGGTGGGCCGTCCGCGGCCCTCGATGATCTGAACCGGAGTCTGCCCGTCGACTACCGTTTGTGGCCGCACGATATCAGGGCCGCACAGGCGTGGGCGCGAGCGTTGGGGCGGGCGCAGGTGCTGGATGCGGCGGAAGTCGACTCCATTGAGGCGGGCCTCGAGCGTGTCGCCACGCGCCTGTCCGCCGGCTCGGTGCCGGACGCGCCGGACGAGGATGTTCACACGCTCGTGGAGCGGCTGCTGTACGAGGAGATCGGTCCGGTCGCCGGCAAGCTGAACACGGGCCGGTCGCGCAACGACCAGGTCGTGACGGATGCTCGCCTCTGGCTTCGGGAAGCGCTGGTGGCGGTCGACGCCGAGACCGCGGCCTTGGGCCGAACCCTCGTCGGTCGCGCGGCCGAGGGAGTTGATCTGGTCCTCCCAGGCTACACCCATGGGCAACGCGCCCAGCCCGTTCGCTGGGGCTACGTGCTGCTGGCGCATGCGTGGCCGCTGGTGCGAGACCGCCGCCGCCTGGCGTCGGCGGCCACCCTGATGAACGAGTGCCCGTTGGGGTGTGGGGCGGTGGCGGGCTCGGGCATCCCTGTCGATCGCCAGATCTTGGCGGACGACCTCGGGTTCGCGCGCGCGAGTCGGAATGCCCTGGATGCGACCGGCGATCGGGATTTCGTCACCGACACGCTCTATGTCCTTGCCATGATCGCGACCCACGTCTCGCGACTGGCCGGAGAGTTGATGACGTACGCGTCGGCGGAGACCGGATTCATCCGGCTCGCCGACGAATACTGTACGGGATCGAGCCTCCTTCCGCAGAAACGGAACCCCGATGTCCTCGAACTATCGCGGGCAAAGGCGGCTCGCCTTCTGGGAGATCTCACGGCGATGCTCGCCGTGCTCCGGGGACTGCCCGCGGGCTACAGCAAGGATCTCCAAGAGGACAAGGTGTGGCTCTTCGATGCCGTAGACACCATGCTGCTGACGATACCAGCGGTGCGCGGCGCGGTCGAAACCCTCAGACCGAATGGCGAGCGGATGCGCGCCGCGCTGGACACGGCGCTGCTCGCGACGGACGTGGCCGACGGATTGGTGAAACGAGGGACGCCGTTCCGCGAGGCGCACGGGCTCACCGGCCGACTCGTGCGCGAGGCGGAGGAACGG
>CAYWNR010000488.1:2703-3101 GCA_964459705.1 uncultured Gemmatimonadaceae bacterium
ACGGGGGGTCGCGAGTCCCGCGGTCCCCACCGAGCGGGCCGCGAGCATCCATCCAGACCTGCCCGACGTACTCGCAGCGCTGGGGTCGTGGGAGGACTCCATCGAGCGGCGCCCGACGGTCGGTGGTAGCTCGCGCGCGGCGGTTGCGAGCCAGCTCGAGGCCCTCGCCTCCGCGTTCGCGGTCCCCTGGCCCGCGGGCCCATCAGGGGGAGCTGACCGCGTCCCGTAGGCACGCGCCGGCGGCGGCCGCCCTCCGGGGGACACCGGCTTGCCCCCGCCAACGCGTACCGGCTAGACTCCATCCACCTTTGGATACCGCCCACCGAGGAGTGGGCGATGTGTCATGGTTGGATGCACGTGCGCTGCCTTGCTCTGAACGCTTCCTACGAGCCCCTTAC
>CAYWNR010000489.1:0-3095 GCA_964459705.1 uncultured Gemmatimonadaceae bacterium
TCGCCAACGCGGACGACCCCCAACTGCGGGACGAGGGTCGTGAACGGATAGTCCGCGATCTTGGGGCGTGCCGCGGAGAGCACGGAGAGCAGCGTGCTCTTTCCCGCGTTCGGCTCGCCCAACAACCCGACATCGGCGATGAGCTTGAGCACCAACACGATCTGCCGGTCCTCGCCCTCCTTCCCCGGCTCCCACTCGCGGGGCGTCTGGTGGGTGGCGGTCGCAAAGCGGGAATTGCCGCGGCCCCCCCGACCACCCTGCGCGACGCGAATCGTCTGTCCGGGCTCGATCCCCTCTCCGAGGATCTCGCCGGTGTCCGCGTCCCGGATGACGGTGCCGGGCGGCACGGGGAGATACAGATCCTCACCGGACCGTCCGGTCTTGTTCGACCCCTTGCCGTGCTGGCCGCGCTCGGCCTTCCAATGGGTGTGGTACTTGTAGTCGAGCAGCGTCGAGAGTTGCGGATCCACCCGCACGTAGATGCTGCCGCCGTGGCCCCCTTCTCCTCCGTCCGGCCCCCCCCTCGGCACGAACATCTCCCGGCGAAACGACACGCACCCTGACCCGCCAGTCCCGGCGGTCACGCGAATCGTGGCCTCGTCGAGGAAGGTCATGGGCCACCGATCGAACGGAAGCCGTGGCAGGCTGGTGGCGGAGAGCTGAGGCACGGCCCTACAGTGCGCTCCCTGGTCGCGCGGAGCGTCATCGGTCTCACGCGCGCCCACTCATTCGAACGACAGCTTGCCGCGGGGCCGGACCCGACCGACCACTTCCTCACGGGTGTTGATCACGGCCAGGCGGGCAAATCGCAACAAGCGCTTCGAGGGGTTGGGATTGAGACCCAGCTGCTCCAACACGGTTATCAGGGCCACCATGGCTCCGCGGTTGTCGCCGGACTCGACCTTCAGCGCCAAGCCCAGCCCGCGCTTCGGGAGCGCCGCTCCGTACACGCCGTCCGCGCCGACCTTGGCCACGATCTCGCCCGGGAACGTCTGCATCACCTCCGTGCAGAGCCGCTGGGCCCCCGCCACCAAGTCCGGATGGGTCATCATGGCATTCCGGATGAGGACGGCTTCGGGCGCGTCGGATACGCCGAGCCGGGCGAACGCCGTGGCCATGGCATGGAGCGGGAGCCGGAACGCCACGACACCGCACCCATCGGTTCCTTCGACGATGTCCGGCACGGGAACGCCGCTCCACCGCGCGACCTCTTCGCGACACCGACGCTGGACGGGATGGTCGGGCCGGTGATACCCGGCAATCGGCCAGCCGTGCGTGCGCGCCAGTGCGAGCATCAGCGTGTGCTTCCCCGAACAATTGCTCGCGACTCGGCTCGGCGGTTGGAGATCGTCCGGTGGCTTCTCGCCGGGGAGCCGGACTCCCAGGTCGATCGCCAGGCTCCGATGGGGCCCGCACGCCAGGTCCGTTTCCGAGCAGTCGAGGCGCGCGAGGAAGGCGCGCACGATGGTCACGTGTCGGGCTTCCGAGTTGTGCGACGCGCACGCCACCGCCAGCTCTTCGGAGGTGACCTTGAAGCGGTCGAACGCCCCATCGAGGACGGACGGCATCGCCTGGAACGGCTTGGCCGCCGAGCGCATGAACGTGGGGAACGCGGGGTCGCCAGCGATTGCCACCCGACGCCCGTCGACATCCGTCACGGCCACGCTCACCGCGTGCCGCGATTCGACGGCTTCTCCGCGCACGACTTCGATGGTCAGGTCGGACACGGGGGGATGTTACTGGCGGCGGCGGGATGGAGCCAGGGGACAGTCGACGGGAGCGACGGGAGAGGCGGGAGGGACCGGAGTCCGCTACCATCGCTCCCGTCGTTCCCGTCGTTACCGTCCGCTCTCACCATCCCTTCCGCTTGCGGAGCGCCGTCACGTGCGCCGTGTGGTGCTTACCGTGCCAGGCGTAGAGAGCGGTCAGCGCGGCGAGCGTGAGGACACCCGACTCCGGGTGGTTGAAGCGGCGCTCGAAGTCGGTCGGTTTCAGGGCGCGCAGTAGGCGCACCCAGCGCAGGTGGAGCTGCTCCAGCAGCGCGAGGGAGGGTTCGATCGGACCGCTGTTTCCGTCCGGCAGCTCGGCCCAGAGCTGCTGTTCGTATGGCTTGATGGTCGGCACGTCTTCGGTCAGGGCAAGCTTGTACCGCACGTAGGCGTTCATGTGGCTGTCCGGAAGGTGGTGGGCCACCTGGCGCACGGTCCAACCATCCGGACGATACGGTGTGTCCAGCTGGGCGTCGTTCAGGCCGCGCACGGCCTGGCGGAATGCCGCCGGATGCGCATCGATCTCGTCGATCCCCGCCCGCACCTGGTCCGGGGTCGCCGAGGCGGGACGGGCGAACTTGCCGATCGGATAACGCAGGTCATCACTCATGGGAGCTCCTTCGCGGCAACTGGCCGGGCCGCGAACCGGCGCATGGTGTTCCGCGCGCGGTGGGTGGATTGGTCGATCACGAAGCCAGCGCTGACAACAGTGGCTTCGGTGTCGCGGTTGGGGTGGCAGCCGCCGGCCATCACCGTCCAGACCGGCTGGTACAGATCCTGGAACCGAGCGCCAAGCGGCGACGTCGAGCGCACGTGCTCCATCATGCGCAGCTCGCCAGTGGACATCAGGACCCGTCGCACTTCGCGGAGGCCGGCATGGGGATCGCGCACGCTGCAGAACACCAGCCCGCTCACGACCGTGTCGAACTGACCATCCCGGAACGGGAGCGCCTCCGCCCGCCCGATCACCAGCGGCACGTGCGCGGCCCGGCGCCGCGCGGCGGCGAGCATATGTCGGTCGATCTCGAGCGCGATCACCCGAAGGCCGGTGGAGTAGAGGGGCAGATTGCGGCCGGTGCCGCAGCCGACCTCCAGCGTCAGCCCGCGAGCGCCTTGCACCAGCCACCCCCGCCACCGATCCAGACCCGTCCATTCGAAGACGGTCATGAAGGCGTCGTAGATCCAGGCGACCTGCTCGAACCCGCGCATTGGGAGAACATAACTGGCGCGAACGGGGCTCTGGACGCGGGGAGGAGTTGCGACGAGCTTCGGGCGGACGAGGCGGACGAGGCGGACGAGGCGGACGAGGCGGACGAGGCGGACGAG